>CABUSE010000006.1 GCA_902494135.1 uncultured Collinsella sp.
ACCACGCCCGAGCGCATGGCCTCGCGCGTGTTGCGACCGATCACATGCGTGGGTGCCGAGGGCTCGACCTGCGGCAGGCGCGCCGCAGCGGCCGAAAGCGAGCGGGCGCCAAGTGCCAGACCCGGCGCGATGACGCCGCCGACAAAGGTTCCGTGCGTATCGATGACCTCGATATTGGTCGTCGTGCCCAGGTCGATCACGATGCACGGAGAGCCGTAGACGGCACGGGCCGCCACGGCATCGGCGATGCGGTCGGGGCCGATCTCGGCCGGGTCATCGTAGTGCACGGGTATGCCGGTCTTAAGTCCCGGCCCCACGGTGAGCACGCGCCCCGTGCAGGTACGGGAAAGAGCCGCCTTCCACGGGCGTTCGAGCGCCGGCACCACGCAGCTCAGCACTGCGGCCGCGGGAACGAGTGCACCCGGCACGCCCGCATCGGCTGACAGCGCGCCCATGACCTGCGCGAGCCTCATACGAGCCTCATCGGCCGTGATGCTCGACGGCGTCGTGATCTCGCACGTCGCAAGCGGACATTCCTGCGCCGCAGCCGAATCCTCGGCAAACAGACCAAAGCGAATGAACGTATTGCCCACGTCGACCGTCAATATATATGCGCACCCATTAAGCATCGTCGGCGCTCCTTTCGTCTGCCCAGCAGTATATCGCCTACCTAAACCAGTTATCCCAAAATGACTACCTTGCGGCTATACTGATGCGCGGTCGTATGCGAGCTCACGCGGCGGCCCTTGGTAACCCGACTTCCCGCGCCGTATCCGTAGCGGCGCTCCCGGGGGAAGCGGATATACGCAAAGGAGTTCTATATGAGCAATCTCTCGAACCGTGCTTCGATGCGCGGGCAACTCACGCTGCGCGGCGTCGTCATCGGCGTCCTTGGCTGCGTGATCATCACGGCAAGCTCGGCCTACACCGCCCTCAAGATGGGCGCACTCCCCTGGCCGATCGTCTTCGCTGCCGTCATCTCGCTGTTCTTCCTTAAGCTCATGGGCAACGCCAGCCTCAACGAGGCCAACGTCACCCACACCATCATGTCCGCAGGCGCCATGGTCGCCGGCGGCCTGGCGTTTACCATCCCGGGCGCCTGGATGCTGGGCTATGCCGACCAGATCAGCTGGCTCGACATGTTTATCGTGGCGCTCGCCGGCACTATCCTGGGCCTTCTCGCCACGGCACTCATCCACCGTCACTTTATCGTGGACGCCGCCCTGGAGTTCCCCACCGGCAACGCCGCAGCTCAGACCCTGCGTGCTACCGAGGCCGGCGGCAAGACCGGCAAGCAGCTCTTTGGTTCCATGGCCATCGCCGGCATCTACAGCGTGCTGCGCGATGCTCTGGGCATTGTGCCTAGCATGCTGTGCACGCTCAACATCCCCGGCGTGACCTTTGGCATCTACAACTCGCCCATGCTGCTCTCCGTTGGCTTCCTCGTGGGCTTCGCCCCGGTCGCCTTCTGGTTTGCCGGCGCCCTGCTGGGCAACTTTGGCATCATCGTGGGCGGCACCGCTGCCGGTCTGTTCGACGTTGTGACTGCACAGGGCATCGTCAAGTCCCTGGGCATGGGCCTCATGATGGGCTTTGGCGTCGCCGTCGTCCTCAAGGACATCCTGCCACAGGTCGCCGGTATCGTCCGCGGTCTTGCCGCCGACAGCTCCACCGACACCGACGAGCAGTCGCTCATCTCGGGCTCCCTTAAGCTCGACGCCGGCATCATCGGCCTGGGCGCTGCCGCCATCGCCGTGATCGTCGCCATCGCGCTTGACCTTGGCCCCGTCCCGGCCGTCATCGTGACGCTGTTCACCTTTGTCACCACCATCATGAGCGCACAGAGCTGCGGCCAGACGGGCATCGACCCCATGGAGATCTTTGGCCTCATCGTTATGCTCATCGTGGCTGCCTTTGCACAGATCGCTCAGGTCAAGCTATTCTTTATCGCCGGCATCGTGGCCGTGGCGTGCGGCCTTGCGGGCGACGTCATGAACGACTTTAAGGCCGGCGCTGTGCTGGGCACCAACCCGCGTGCGCAGTGGATCGGCCAATCCATCGGCGGCATCGTGGGCGCCCTGGTCGCCGCAGCCGTCATGGTCGCGCTCGTCACCGCCTATGGCCCGGACGCCTTTGGCCCCGACAAGAGCTTTGTTGCCGCGCAGGCAAGCGTCGTCGCCACCATGGTCTCGGGCATCCCGAGCGTGCCGTGGTTCGTTGGCGGCTTTATCGCCGGCATCGTCATGTACTGGCTCGGCATTCCGGCCATGATGATCGGCCTGGGCGTGTACCTGCCGTTCTACATGTCACTCACGGCATTCCTGGGCTCCTGCGTCAAGCTCGCCTACGACAAGTGGTCCGCCCACCGCGACGCCACCGCTGGTCTTTCTGACGAGGAGAGGGCTGCCAAGGACGCCGCCTTCCAGGAACAGGGCCTGGTTGTCGCCAGCGGCCTGCTCGGCGGCGAGTCCATCGTCGGCGTTATCCTGGCGTTTGTCTCTGTTGGCCTGAGCCTGCTGGGCTAAGCTGAGCAGCTGCTCGACAGCAACCATATTGCCTACGATTTGCCCGGTCGGTAGCTTTCGCGGCTACCGACCGGGCTTTTTGATATCGAAACAAAGAAAGGCCGGCGTGCTGCATATGACAGCGCGCCGGCCTTATCGTTTGGCTATCGAGACGGTCCCGCTATGAATTGGAATTCGCTGCAGAGCCGACGTCCGAATCACTACATCTGCTTGCGACGACGATCGCCCAGCGTCACGCCCGCGGCCACGAGCGTAATACCGCCGATAACGAAGACCTCGCCCGCAAGCGCGGAGTCATCACCGGTCTGGGCGAGCGCAGCAGGCGCGGCCTGTTTCTTGGCGACAGGAGCCTTTGCAGCAGCCCGCGCAACCTGAGGCTTGGCCTGCGGCTCAGCCTTGGGATGGTACTTGTCGTACTCGGCCTGCGCGGCAGCCAGGGCATCCTTGGCATCGCCAAGCTCGGCAAGCGTGGCGGCATAGGCGTCGTTGGCATCGGACAGCTTGGCATCGGCATCGCTCAGGGCAGCCTTGAGACCAGCGGCGGCATCGACGGCAGCCTTATAGCGAGCGTAGGCAGCGTTCAGCTTAACCAGCTTCTCGTTGCCCGTCGTGCCCGCGGCAAGGGATGCCTTATGGTCGACAGCCTCAAGATCGGCCTTGAGTGCCTCATCGCTGGCAAGCTCGGCCTTGGCCTTGACGATCTCGAAGTTCGCATCGACGACGGCTTCGTTGGCGGCCTCGAGCTGCTTCTGGGCATCGGCGACACTGGCCACGGCAGCGTCATAGGCGGTCTTGGCGTCGTCGACCGCCTTCTGGGCGCCGGCGAAGCGCTCGAAGGCCTTGTTTGCGCCGGCCAGCTCGTCCTCGGCGGCCTTGGCCTTCGCCTGTGCGTCGGACAGGGTCTGCGTCTTGGCGGCAACTGCCTGCTTGGCGCCCGAAAGAGCGGTCGCGGCGTGCACATCTGCGGCCTGAGCCTTGTCAACGCCAGCCTGGGCAGTGTCGTCGGCCTTCTTGGCATCGTTAAGCGTGCCCTGCTTGTTCGCAAGATCCGTCTTGGCGGCATCGCACTTGGCGGCAAGGTCCTTGACCGAAGCGGTAGCGTTGTCATACGCCTCGTTGGCCTGATCGGACTTTACCTTGGCGGCATCGCGGGCGCTGCGAGCCTTCGCCTTGTGAGCAGCGGCCTCGGCTGCCTTCGTCTTGCTGTCAGCAAGCGTGGCGTTTGCCTTATCGAGAGCCGTCTGGGCAGTAGCGGCCTCGCCCTTAGCGGCGTCGAGGTTCTGCTTGAGGGACTCGATGTCGATTCCGCCGAGTGCGTCCTTCGCGGCGTCGTATGCCGTCTTCGCGGCGGCGGTGCTGGATTTAGCCTTCTTGTACTCGCCCTTGGCGGTGTTCATGTTCGTGTCGGCCGCGGTATAGGCATCGCGAGCGCTTTCTTGCTTATCCAATGCGTTAGAATAAGCCGTTCCAGCAGTCCCGAAGTTCTTCTGCGCCTCTGCCAGCTTATTCTGAAGCTGCTTCAGCTGCTCCTTCTGCTCCTGAGTGCCGCCTGCGTTGTAGGCAGAGTCGATGTAGTCGTTCACGAGCTTCTTGAACTCGGAGACAGTGAAATCCTTCTGCCCCGTGCTCCCGCTATAGTCGAAAACGGTTACCTCGGAATCGGCATTCTTACCGCTACCGGTCGCGATGCCGATAGCCTTCGCGCCGGCATCGATGATGTTTAGATAATGCCCGCACTCATGGTAGATGCTGTTGTAGTGCTGCCAGATATAGTAGGAATCATATCGATGGCTTCCAAGTGCGTCGCCATACTGTTTGACGTACTTATCGAATGCCTCTTTTTCCTGGGTATAGAGACCGGTATATGGCCATCCGAGAGTATCCTCGGTCTCGCCGCCGGCATATGCACCGCCGCCGCCTGCAAGGTTCTCGCCTTTATCGAAATAGCAGTTCGAGTGTCCCCAGTCGTTCGATGAATATGAGGCGTTAAGGGCGGCTGCCGCAGTCATGCGGAGGCTGACGCTAAGCTCCGACTGACCGTTCGCCTTGCGGAGGTTGTTCTGGGTATCGAGATAGGTCAGGGCGTTACGCATCTGCTCCAAGGAAAGCGGATTGGTGTCGCGAGACATGTCCTGATCGACGTAATTATCATACCAGTCCTGTTTCTCTATCGTCCCCATGAGCATCGACGCGGCAGTACTTGCATTCGACTTCTGCGTGGCTGTGAACTGGCTGCCGCCGATGATGTAGTTCATGAAGCCGAACATACCCTGGCTGATGACATTCTGGTCTACGGTCATGTTCGACTTGAGGTCGGCAATCTGCTGGTTAAGCTTCTCGACCTCGGCGTTTGCGGCGTCGTATGCATTATGCGCGTCGGTTACTTCAGCACGAGCCTGATCGAACTCGTTGCTCTTCTGCTGGCGGGCCTCGACAAGTCGGTCGTACTCCGCCTTCTTGTCGGCTTCGGTCTGCTGGGCCTGCTCGTATGCCGACTTCGCGGTGTCACGCTTACTGGCCGCGTCCTTGTACTCCTTGTTTGCCGCATCGTATGCAGACTGGGCAGATGCCACGGCAGCGTTGGCGGCGTTGGCCTTCTCCTGCGCGGCGGTGGCGGTATTCTGGGCCGCCTGCAGGTTCGCCTGGGCGGTAGCGTCGGCATCCGTCGCGGCATTGGGCTCCGCCTGCGCGGTCTTAAGCTCACCAGCGGCGGCCTTCTCGGCGGCCTCAAGCGCACTCAGGTCAACACCCGTACCCGAGACGGCAGCATCGAGCGCGGCCTGCGCCTGGTTGAACTTCTGCTGGGCGTTATCGCGCGCGGTGGTTGCGGCTGCGAGAGCAGCAGCAGTCTCCTGCTTCTTGGCCTGGGCGGAAGTCAGAGCGGCCTCAGTGTCCTTCTTTTCCTGCTGGGCGCTAGCCTCGGCAGCCTTGGCCTGGTCCAGATTGGCCTGTGCAGCAGCAACGGCCTTATTGGCGTCATCGAGCTTTGCCTGTGCGTCCTCGACGGCCTTCTTGGCGGCCTCGTACTCGTCCATACCCATGGCCTCGAGCTTGGCCTGGGCATCGTCGAGGGCCTTCTTGGCCTCATCCTGCTTTGCCTTGGCGTCCTTGAGCGCCTGGGTCTTATCCTCGACACTCTTGTTGGCCTGGTCGAGCTGATCGTTCAGGTCGCCCAGCTTCTTCTGCTGCTGTTCGGTCTTTTCGACGGCGGCTTTGAGCTCGTCAATCTTCTCCTGGAGCGCGGCGACTTCTGCTGCGTTCTGCTCGATTTCGTTGTCGCTCACAGCCTGCGAGGCCTGATCCTTTTGCTGCTGTGCCTGCTTTTGAGACTGGCCCGCCGCGTCGGCCTTCTTCTGGGCGGCATCGTAGGCGGCCTGAGCGTCCTTGAGCTGCTTTGCCGACTCCTCGGCCAGCTGGGCAGCCGTCTTTACGACCGCTTGGTTACCGGCGGCAACGGTGTTCTCTACAGAACTACCCCCCCCCTGAACAGAATCGCCGTTATCGGTTGACGGTGCGGCGATTGCCGCCAGCGGCGACATGAGCGGCTGAGCGATGAGGCCCGCCGTCAAAACGGTTGCGACGGCGCGGTTAGCAACGCCCTTGACGTTGACAGTCTTGGCCCGAGGCTCAAAGTGTTGTGGACTGTAGTTTGCCATGGCTTTCTCCCTTTGACACGGATGTATCCATACGTATCAAACGGTAGCTGTCGATTTTTGAATTCTGTTGCGCAACATTGGCGACCAGCGTATTTTTTGAAATTCACGCTCTCGTGCTTCACAGTTTCGTCACATTTGAAGGAGCTGGTGCATCATATTCTCGCGGGATGGAATTGAGCCTGTGATTTGCATTTGCTCCCGCGTCATCCGCCCTATCGGATTCCGCATCCAACAGACACCCCGCCCGCCACGGTGTAGAGTTAGGACAACGGGCGCGTTGCGCGGCCCGTGCCAGAACGAGGTGAACATGGAACTCGATAACCAACAGCTCAAGCGCCTGCGCGAGCGTCATCATCGGCGTCACGGCATCCGCCCTGCCCATAGTGAGGCTGCCGAACAGGCTGGTCGCTTTTTAAAGCGCGCATTCAACATTCGCGAGGGACGCGCGCCCTATCACGTGATCCGCAAGCGTTTTGTAAACGGGGCGCGTCTGACTGGCTCCCACCTATGCATCCTCATCATCGCCATGCTCATCGCAAGCATCGGCCTCGATATCGACTCGGACATCGCCATTGTAGGTGCCATGCTCATCTGCCCGCTCATGGGCTCGGTCCTTGCCATGGCATACGGCATCGCCACGCTCGACCGCGAGATTGCCGTCGAGGCCGTCGCCGGTCTCGCGCTGCAAATGGTCTTTTGCCTGGTCACGTCCACGCTGTACTTTAAGCTCTCGCCCCTTGGCACCACCACGGCGGCCATCATCGACAACTCGACACCCACCGTATGGGACCTTGCCGTCGCGCTCGCGGGCGGCTTTGCGGGCGGCCTGGGCAACTCGCGCGACCAGGAACCCGCCACGCTCATCGCCGGCGTGGCCGTGGCCACCGCGCTCATGCCGCCCCTGTGCGCGGCTGGTTACGGCATCGCTATCGCGAGCGGGCCGCTGTTCCTCTCGGCCCTTTACGAGTTTGGCATCAACGTCATCTTTATCGCGCTGGCAGCCGAAGCCGTATTGCTTCTTTTGCGTGTACCGCTCAAGCGCGACCTCAACGGCGACGGCGTCGTAACGGCCGAGGAAGACGCCGAGGTCGATGAGCTGTCGCGCAAGGTGCGCCGCCGCATCATTGTGGGCACGGTGATTTTTGCCATCCCCTGCATTGTTATGACGGCGGGTTCCATTGGCTCGGCGCAGGCCGGCGTGCAGGACGGCTACGGCGTCACCGAAACCACGCGCGAGCTTGCGGCGGTGCTGCCAGGCTTTAAGGATTACACCGTCGCCGTCGAGACCTCGGCCACCGAAGGGGACGAGGAAGGCATTGTAAAGCGCGAAATCGTCGCCCATGTGACGACAAGCGAGGCGCTTGGGGCACACGACCGCCGCGTCGCCCGCAAGCTCATTGACCTCAACGTGCCCGAACTCGATCGCGTGGAGTTTGATGTGAAGTGATGCCGGCGCGGGATGAATGCTCGCACGGACGCAAGTTACGACGAGGCGCAGACGCGATACGGACACGAGCAAATTGCGGGGTGCAGTTCACACCCGAGCCCCGCTCGCTGTTTTATTGCCGTGAATCAGACGTCCGCATCGACATCGCCAGACTCCACCGTAAACGCCGGATCGGTGCTCACCAGATAAAACCGGGTCACTTTGCTATCTCTAAATAGATAGAGCTGGCCCTGCTCGCGTCGGCGTGACATATACGCCACGTGGACCGTACCGAATTCTTCGCCGTTTTCCTTCTTTAATATCAGGATGTTGGGGTCATCCGTACGCTTAAACTGTCCGTCTGTGCAGATTCCGTCTTGGTCGACCAGCTGCCATCGACAGTTGTCCTCCTCAAGAAAAGCCAGGGTTTCCCGACTCGTTTTGTCATCCCGATAGAAACCATCAATGGCAAACCCTTCGGAAGCGCATTCCTGCATATAGGACGTTTCTCGGCTTATAGCAAACAGCCCTGTAGCGCCCAGTAGCACAGCCAGGCAGACCACTGCAAGGGCTATCGAAATAGCACGGCGACCCATGTTAGCCCAACCGATAGTTGTTTAACGGAGCGCGAAACATACCTGGAACCTCCGATATCAGGGAGAACGTCGCCAGCAGGCTAGCGACAACTATATGTTTCTGACATCAAACCATATGGCTGCCACTCGCGGAGGGGGCATCGGCGAACGGCGTGTTTTCATACTCCATTGGTCAAACCTAAGCGCGGCCCTACAGCTCGTACTTGTACACGCGGTAGATGTACTTCTCGGCTTCCATCTCGTAGGTGGCGATGGGCAGTCCGCAGCGATCATCTCGTCGTTTGGCAGATAGGTCACGCTGTGCTGGCCCGCGTTGAGCGAAAAATCGCCTTGGGCCTGCAGTAACTTGTCCTCAAAGCCCGAACCGGCCCAAAAATCGGGCAAGCCCACGGAAGGCTGTAGCAAGGTCATTTACGCAACATGTGTCCAGCAAAAACGGGTGGTAACCGGTACGGCTATCACCCGTTTGCCTCATATCTAGCCCAAAGCAGGCCAGTTACTTCTTAATGCCGCGTCCCAGACGCTCGGCGACCGATGCAACGGCCTCCTCGCTGGCCGGTCCGCAGCTCACGCAGCCATCGTGGGCACGCATCTGGCCGGTGACCTCGTCCATCGCGAGCGGCGCCACCTTCTCGAGCTTAAAGCCCTTGCCGGCGCGCATGTTTTCCTTGGCCACGCTGATCATGAGCTTAATACGGTTGAGCTGGTTGACCTCAGACGCGCCGGGATCATAGTCCACCGCAACAATGTTGCTCTCGGGGTGCTGGCGGCGCAGCTCCTTGATCACGGCCTTGCCCACCACGTGGTTAGGCAGGCACGCGAAGGGCTGCGTGCAGATGATGTTGGGTGCGCCGTGGTCGATCAGGTCGAGCATCTCGGCCGTGAGCAGCCAGCCCTCGCCCATGTTGTTGCACACCGAAAGCACCGTGCGGGCCTTGTCGGCCATGGTACCGATGCGCTCGGGCGCCTCAAAGCGGCGAGACTTTTCGAGCATCTCCTCCACCGGCGTACGCATCCAGTCCACGAGCTTAATAAGCGCCTGCATGCCCGCGCGCGTAGTGGCAGAGCTACCCAGCTCGTCCTTCTGCAGCTCGGCGTTGCTCATGGAGTACAGGAAGAAGTCGAGCAGGCCCGGCACCACGGCCTCGCAGCCCTCGCGCTCGATAACATCGACCACATGGTTGTTGGCCGTGGGGTGGAACTTAACCAAGATCTCGCCAACCACGCCCACGCGCGGCTTGGTGCCCTCGCCCACGAGCGGCATGGTGTCGAACGCACGGATGGCCTCGCGGCACAGCTTGGTGTAGTTGTGGCGGTTGAACTTAGGCGCCAGCTTGCGGGCGCGCGCCATGTACTCCTCGTAGAGCGCGTTCGCCGCACCGGGCGTAGCCTCGTACGGGCGGCAGCGGTAGAGCATCTGCATCATCACGTCGCCAAAGAGCACCGCGTACACGGCCTGCTTAAGCAGCGCCGGCGTAATCTTAAAGCCGGGGTTGTCCTCGCCGAGCGCCACGGCAGAAAGCGAGATCACCGGGATCTCGGGGTGGCCGCTTTCGCGCAGGGCCTTGCGGATGAGTGCGATGTAGTTGGTGGCACGGCAGCCGCCACCGGTCTGGCTGATAACCACGGCCGTCTTGGAGAGGTCGTACCGACCGCTCTCGATGGCCTCCATAATCTGGCCGGTCACCAAAATGGACGGATAGCAAATGTCATTGTTCACGTAGCGCAGGCCGGCCTCGACGGCATCGTGATCGGTCGAGGGCAGCAGCTCCAAGTTGTAGCCAGCACCACGGAACACCTCTTTGACCAGGTCAAAGTGGATCGGCGCCATCTGCGGGCACAGGATGGTGTAGCCCTCCTCGCGCATCTGCTCGGTAAAGGGCACCTTGGGCCACGCGGTCGAAGCACTCTCACGCTGAGCCTCAAACGTGTACTTGCGGCTCGCGAACGCGGGGGCATCCGTGGAGGGCGCCACCGGCGCGGCGTCGCCCTGCTCGTAGGCCTCGCCCGCGGCCGTGGCCTCGGCCAAGCGCTCGGCCTCCTGGTCCTTGAGCGCCGCCATGAGCGAGCGGATGCGGATGCGCGCGGCGCCCAGGTTGGACACCTCATCGATCTTGAGCACGGTGTAGATCTTGCCGCTGGCTTCCAGAATCTCCTGAACCTGATCGGTGGTCAGAGCATCCAGACCGCAGCCGAAGGAATTGAGCTGGATCAGGTCCAGGTCGTTGCGCATCGTCACAAAACGGGCGACGGCGTACAGGCGGCTGTGGTACATCCACTGGTCAACGACGCGAATCGGACGCTCGGGCTTCACGAGATGCGCGAGCGAATCCTCGGTAAAGACCGCAAAGCCAAAGCTCGAGATAAGCTCAGGCAGGGCGTGGTTGATCTCGGGGTCGTTGTGGTAAGGACGGCCGGCGAGTACAATGCCGTGGCCGCCGTGGTCCTCGACCCACTTAAGAGCCTCCTCGCCCATGGTCTGGATATCCTCGTGGAAACGCGCATCGGCCTCAAAGGCAGCGTTGACGGCGGCATCGACCTCGGAGCGCGTGATCTTGGGTCCACGCACGCGACCGCGACCGGCCTCGGCATCGGCCACACGGTCGACGGCGAGCACCTGGTACAGACGGCGCTTGAGCTCGGTCTTGTCGTGATAGGGCACAAACGGGTACAGGAACTCGATGTTCTGCTCGCGGATCTCATCGATGTTGAGCGCCAGCGCCGTGGGGTAGCTCATAACGATGGGACAGTTATAGCAATTGCCAGCCGTCGGGTCCTCTTTGCGCTCCCAGCGCACGCACGGCATCCAGATAAAGTCGACGTCACGGTCGATGAGGTTCATCACGTGGCCGTGGCTCATCTTGGCCGGATAGCACACGCTCTCGGACGGCATGGACTCGATGCCCGCCTGGTAGGTCTTTTTGCTCGACTGGTCGGACAGCTGTACGCTAAAGCCCAGGCGCGTAAAGAACGCATGCCAGAAGGGGTAGTTCTCGTACATGTTGAGCGCGCGCGGGATGCCGACGGTGCCGCGCGGGGCCTCGTCGGGGCTCAGCACCTCGCGGTTAAACAGCAGCTCGTTTTTCTTTTTGAAGAGGTTGGGAGCCTCGGTCTTTTGCTTTTTGTGGCCGGCACCCTTCTCGCAGCGATTGCCGGTGATAAAGCGTCTGCCGCCGCCAAAATCGTTGACGGTGAGCTGGCAGTTGTTGGAGCAACGGCCGCAGCGGACGTGTTTTTGCGTCACGGTGAGGTGTGCGATGTCCTCGGCAGAAAGAATGGTCGAAGTGCCGTCGGCGCCGGCGCGATCGCGGGCGAGCAGGGCCGCACCGTAAGCGCCCATACAGCCGGCGATATCAGGACGCACGGCATGAACGCCGGTGAGCTGCTCAAACGCGCGCAGCGTGGCATCGGACATAAAGGTGCCGCCCTGAACGATCACCTGGCTGCCGATCTCCTTGGGGTCGCGCAGCTTAATGACCTTGAACAGGGCATTCTTGATGACGGAATAGGACAGGCCGGCCGCGATGTCGCCCACCGTGGCGCCTTCCTTTTGCGCCTGCTTGACGCGCGAGTTCATAAAGACCGTGCAGCGACTGCCCAGGTCGACCGGGGCCTTGGCATGGATGGCGGCATCGGCGAACGCGCGCACGTCCATGTTCATAGAGACGGCGAAGCTCTCGATAAAGCTACCGCAACCCGACGAGCAGGCCTCGTTGAGCATGATGTGCTCGATAACGCCGTCCTTGACGCGCAGACACTTCATGTCCTGGCCGCCGATGTCCAGGATAAACTCGACGCCGGGCAGGAATGCCTTGGCGCCGCGCAGGTGCGCAACGGTCTCGATCTCGCCGGAATCGGCCTTGAGGGCCTCGATGAGCAGCGCCTCGCCGTAGCCCGTGGTGGTCACGTGGCCGATAGTGCAGCCGACGGGGATGTGGTTGTAGAAATCGGCCATGATGACCTTGGCCGTGCCCAGGATGTCGCCGTTGTTGTTGCCGTACCAGGTGTGCAGCAGCTGGCCGTCCTCGCCCACGAGCGCGGCCTTCATGGTGGTGGAACCGGCGTCGATGCCAATGAACACGCGGCCGGTGTAGCCGTCGAGCTTGCCCTTGGGGACGACTTCCTGGTCGTGGCGGTTCTTGAACTCGGCAAAGTCCTCATCGGTGGCAAAGAGCGGATCCAGGCGCTCGACCTCGGCACCCTGCGTGTCGCCCAGGCTGTCGATGGCCTCGATGAGCTGCGGGAACGTGCTGAGCTTGTTGGACTCATGCGCCATGGCGGCGCCGCTCGCCACAAACAGGTGAGCGTTTTGGGGCACAATGCGGTGCTCCTCGTCCAGGTTGAGCGTGAGGTAGAAGCGGTGGCGCAGCTCGGAGAGGTACTGCAGCGGGCCGCCCAGGAAGGCGACGTTGCCGCGGATGGGACGGCCGCACGCCAGACCCGAGATGGTCTGGGTCACGACGGCTTGGAAGATGGAAGCGGCGACGTCCTCGGGACGGGCGCCTTCGTTGAGCAGCGGCTGCACGTCGGTCTTGGCAAAAACGCCGCAGCGGCTGGCGATGGGATAGATGGTGGTGGCGTTGGCCGCGAGTTCGTTAAGGCCGCTGGCGTCGGTGTGCAGCAGAGTGGCCATCTGGTCGATGAAGGCGCCCGTGCCGCCGGCGCAGGTGCCGTTCATGCGCTGCTCGATGCCGTTGTCGAAGTAGATGATCTTGGCGTCCTCGCCGCCCAGCTCGATGGCGACATCGGTGGCCGGGATGAGGGTCTCGACGGCACGCTTGCTGGCGATGACCTCCTGGACAAACTCCAGGTCGAGCCACTGGGACAGCAGCAGGCCGCCCGAGCCGGTAATGGCGCAGGTCATCTGGGCCATCGGCAGCACGGTCGCAGCGCCCTCGAACAGGTCGCGGGCGCAGGCACGGACGTCGGTGTGGTGGCGCTGGTACTTGGCATAGACAATCTGGTTGTCGTCGTTGAGCACGGCGAGCTTAACGGTGGTGGAGCCCACGTCGATACCCAGGTGCAGGTTGCCGCGGGCGGCCTCGGGGTTGAAGATCGCGCCTTCGGGGGCCTGGGCGGCGGCTACGGGCTCAGCGGCGGTGGCGGGCTCGCTGACGACGGACGTCTCCCCTGCCACGTTCTTGGCATCGGCAACTGCCTCAGCAACTTTCTCGGCAGCCGCGGTCGCGGCCTTCTGCGCGGCGTCCACCACGGCGGGCGCAGCCTCGCGTGCGACAGCGACCACACGGTCTTTAATGCCCTCGACGAGTTTGCTCATTGTCTCTCCTCTTAGTTGTTGGACTCGACGGTTGCGGTGGTGTCGACCGCGTCCTCGAGCTGCAGATTCAATAGCTTCATGCCGTATTCCGGCACGTTGATATCGATGGGTTGGCCATACAGGTCGCCGGGGCGCACAAAGGCGATGACCGTCATAATGCGCGCCATGGTCTCGGGCGATTCAGAAAGGTCACGCTCAAACCAACGTTGGATCATGCCGACCTCGGCACTCACGACATAGGTGACGTAGTAGTCAAAGAAGGTGCCCAGCGCCAAGCCCAAAATGCCCGTCTGTGCACGCGGCACCACAGCCTCACGCGCGGTGTCGATAATCTTTTTAATAAAGGCAGGGTCGCCGCCCGGGCCCAGCAGGGCCCCGATAAGGTCGCGATTAGCCGCAAGATAGCGAAGCAGCTCAACCGAACCGGGTGCCGGCTCGAGCTCGTCGATGTTGCGGTAAAGATCGGGTAATTGAGCTGCGGTGATAAGCTCCACCCGCTCACGAATCTCGGCAAGCAGGCCGTCCTCGATCTGGCTGATAAAGTCGGGGATATCGCGGTAGTGCGAATAGAACGTGCGGCGCGTAAGGCCGGCACGCTCGGTGAGCGACGCGACGTTAATGCGCGAAAGGTCGCCGCTTTCGGCAAGCTCGCTGGCAAGTGCCTGGCGAAGGGCACGCTGCGAGCGAAGAGACCGGCGATCGCATTTCTCGAGCTGGGACAAGCGTCCTCCTTGTTACTCAGCCTGTGCGCTATTGCACAGTGCGAGTATTATTGCACACCGTGTGCATCAACACGTAAAGGCAATATTTGGAATGTGACGAAGTGGCAGTCCCTTTGTCACATCCAGCGACCGCCTAGGTTGTGCCGGTTGCGCCAGGCTTTTAGAGCGGCATTACCGATTGTCCAAAATGTCATTCGTGGGTAGAATAGTGTCGACGGCAGCCCAAGTTCTGGAAAGCTGGGCAGCGCCGTTGCTTGGATTAAGGGGTCAACGCCTTAGCGGCGGCGACCCCTTTTACGTTGCTTCGAACGTTGCTTGAGTGCCTCGGAAAGCCCGACGAGCGCTGTGAAGAACGAGACCAAAGCGGTCAGAAGTCTCACAAAATCAATCAGATCGGTCATGGGCATCACCTCCCATCAGATGGAGGGCGTTGCCCGGCACATGGAACTGCCGCCAACAGTATCAATTCTATCAAAGCGCAGTTAGATATGCGAATGTTTGTTCGCATTTCAGAAGATCGGAACTCATTATGGCGAAGGAACAGTTCCTTCGCCATACCCGAGCTTGTCGCCGAACTGCTGCCTACATTTTTCGAGTCATTCGGCCACGCTGCTGGCTCTGTATAAATGCACCGCCGGGATTATCTGAGAGTTTTGTCATTATTTGAGCGCATGCATGCCCATTCGCTCACTTACGTCACCGAATCAAACACCATTAGAGGTATGAATGTTCCCGAGAGGGCATCTTTAGCCATTTAACGACCTCCGACAGGCCGAATAACTCGAAATTTGTTGGTGGCGAAAGCGAAACAGTCCTGTATGCCAAAAGCCGGCATCTCCCATGTGACAAAGGGCAGTCCCTTTGTCACATTATTCGATGACGGTGCGGGAGTTTTGCTTGCGCATGGTGGCGAACATATGTTTGGGGACGGCGTGGACCATGCAGCTACCGATAGTCGCGCTCGCGGCGGCCTTGGCCGCGTCGCTGCCGTTTTTGGTCGCGTAGCTGTGGCGGAAACGCTTGAGCATAGCAATATCGTTGCCGCCGTCGCCGTAAACCGCAACCTCATCCTCGGCAATACCGTAGTAGCCCGCCAGCCAAGCCACACTCTCGCCCTTGTTACATGCCACGTCCGTGATCTCAAACATCACCGGATCGAACGGCGCGTTGACCACACGGTCCGAACGCTCGGCCAAATACGCCTTAAGGTCGCGCTCCAGTTCGGGCGAGGTCACGCGGCAGTTGATCTTGCACACATCGTGGCGCAGGATGTCACCGATCGACTGGTCGAAATACTGCTCCTCGTGATACCCGCCACGTGCACGCATGCCGCGCATCACAATACGCTTGATGGGGCTGTCCTTTTTAAAGCCCGCCTGATGCATCTCGAACGAACCGCTCGAGAACATGCCATCGGGTGTGGAGCAATCAAAGCAAATGTCCGGGAATGCCTTGAGCAGCTCCTCGGTAACCTGCGGATCGATGGTCCAGGTTTTGAGCACCTCGCCATGACTGTCGCGCACGATGGAGCCGTTAGAGCAGCAGGCATCGAGCGCCAGCCCCGTAAAGCCATGCTCGCCGATCGGCAACGTCGAGCGCCCGGTCGCGGGAACCACATGCAGGCCAGCCTCAGTCAGCTCGCGAATGGCACGGCGGATGGTCCCATCTGCCTCGTGCAGGGCGTTGAGCAGCGTTCCGTCTAAGTCACTCGCAAACATCTTGATCATGGGCATGCCTCTCCTTCGTCTGCACGATATTGTAGACGAAGGAGAGACATGCCCAGACAATGGCGTCCCGGCGCGGCGGGACAATGCTTCCGCAAATCCACGGTGTCCCTGCGCCTTAAGACAATTGCCACAAGCGACTTTTCAACCGATAAAACTGCACCGTAGTCAACGTCAGCACCGCCAACATTCCTGCGAATACAATCGCCGGTGTCCATCGATCATATGCGAGCCCGTAAACCAATTGGCCAATAGGCGTTGCACAGGAAAGCGTCATATAAACGAGTGCCAGCACTTTTCCGCAGAGTTCCTTTGGCGTTGACCGCTGAACGAATGAAACGATTTCAACCGATGTAATGCTTGCCCATACCATGGCCCATGCCGAGCCGGCCGCAAGCGCGGCAAACGCTAATTCATCAGGACCGCTCAGTAGCGTGACAATAATCGGTACGACCCCAAAACAAATCATCGCAACATATCGACATATGCCCTTGAAGGAAAAACGATGCGGCCAAATACCGACCAAAGCACTGCCGACAAGACCACCCAAGCCCATAGCCACCTCAATAATCCCAACAAAGGATGACTGTATTCCGAGATGCTTTGAAACAACAATGGGAGCACCAATCGTTAACCCAACTAACGCAAGGTTCAAAATGGCCGCAAGCAAAAACACAACGAGCAATGATGCGTTTTGAACCAGGTACCGAATCGACTCCCGGAAATCGCTTCGGCATGTCAAGCAAGTCGTACTGTCCCCTGTCATTCCAGATGAGGCATATCGCTTGAGTGTGCCCCCGAACAGCAGGGCTGACATCGCAAACGTCAACGCCGCGGTTTCGCATAGAGCATCGATACCAAAGCACCCATAGACTGCCGTCCCGACTACAGGCCCCAAGATATTGCTCGCCATGGTTACCTGCGAGACCAACGCTGTGGCACGCTCAACCTTTTTTTGGCCCATCATGTGCACCGTCTCAATTTGAAGCATCGGTTTCAGCAGCGATTGGATGCCATATTGGACGCAAAGTATTGCCATCACGACAACGGCAAGAGGCAGCGACCGCTTCATGGGGATAAACAACAGCGATGCAGCCATCAGAACAATGCCAAGCACCACAAGAACCCCGCGATGTCTCCCACGATCCGCCAAGATTCCGCCAGCCGGAGTCGCAAGCACGCCCGGCACGAACGCTATCGCCGCGACGGCACCATATAACATTGACGAGCCGCTGCAATCGAACAAGTAAAGCGGGCACGCAAAGCACAGTGCCGACAACATCGAATACGCGCACAGCTGTGCAACAAGAAGACCGAAAAGCCTGATAGATCGCACTGTTTTTTGCGCCAACGAGACGCTACTCCTCCGCATTCTAGCCATAAGCCTGTCCCCTATACATACCATTAGTATGTATTTAATGACTTGAAAAGGGCAGCCGTGGCTACCCTTTTCAAGTCATTAAATACCGTTGGTATCTATATTACCACCCGGCGCGGTCCCATACGTCCCAAATCTGAGCCGTTGTCTGGAGCACTTCATTACCCAAATCGAGCCCCACCGCGGCCGCCATCTGCGCCAAACATTGCGCGCGAGCGAGCATTCGATCCTTGGTCTCAAGCGGACGGAACAGCGGCAGCAGCCAAAGATTCGCCAACAACGATACCGCCTCTGCCGCTTCGCGCGGACATTCGCACGCAATGGAGCCGTCAGCGATGCCCTCCTCGATTACTGGCAAGAGACAGCCATCGGCCGACTCGTCAAACGAGCCCTGGTACTGCATCGCCAGTAGACGCGAGCTTTTTACCGGATCTGCCGCAGGATGCATGCGTGCCCATAGCTCAATTTGCGGAACGACAGACTCGGGCGCGTACAATCGCTTGAGCTTTTGGGCTCCGGTCATATTGCCGATACCAAGCGTTGAGCGACGTTGCTCAACAATCGGAGCCATTGCCCGATCAAATGCGGCGTTGAAAATCTCCTCTTTGCTCTTAAAGTGATGATAGACAGCACCCTTGGTCATGCCATCGAGGCGGTCGACGATATCTTGAATGCTCGTCCCCTCATAACCCTGTGCGCAGAATAGCTCCAGCGCCGCGTCGAGAATCTTCGCAACCGTCTCCTCGGGATATTTATTACGCCCCATAATCTGTCCATCCGCAACGCAAGTCTTGTGCCTCATTGCAGTATTTTAACGTTGCGAATGGCAGGCAGTCGATTCTACACCGCGGCGGGACCGTGTTCGCCGGTGCGGATGCGGATGACCTCCTCGACCGGCTCGACCCAAATCTTGCCGTCGCCGACGGCTCCGGTGCGAGCAGCGTTGCAGATAATCTCGACAATGACATCAACGTGCTCATCGACGCAGATAAGGGTGAACTGTACCTTAGGAATTGTGTTGACAAGCAACTCGTTGCCACGCACGTATTCCTTCCAGCCATGCTGTGCACCGCAGCCCTGCACCTGGTTGATAGTCATGCCGCGAACATCGGCAGCAAACAGCGCATCTTTAAGAACCTCAAGCTTCTCGGCACGAACAATCGCCGTAATCTTCTTCATAGTGAATTCCTCTCAATAATCAACGTATCCCTTTACATGAGACGCGGGTTTTCCAAGTGCCGCAAACTAACCTCAGAAATCAAAAAAGTTCAACTGACTGGTCTTAGCAGGTTTCCCAAGTGCCGCAGATCGGCCTGAAAGAGGAGTGCCGCGTACTTAAGGTACGCAAACGACGATTGAAGGCCGAGGTGCGGTGCTTGAGGAAGCTGCTAATCGAGTCCCGAGAAGGAGGGATACGCGCTCTCGCCGTGTTGACTTGCATCCATGCCCAGCGCCTCGTCGGCCTCGTCCACGCGCAGGCTGCCGTGGAACAGCGCCTTGACCGCCGCGGCGATCACCAAATCGAGCACCAACACAATAGCGACCGTCACCAGAATGCCCAAGATCTGCGAGATGAGCAGCGAGACATCGCCCGTGTAGAACAGGCCGCCCTTACCGGTCCACGAGAGCTCCGGCACGCAGAACAGGCCCGTAAGCACGCCACCCAGGATGCCGCCGATGCCATGGCAACCAAATGCGTCGAGTGCGTCGTCGTAGCCGAACTTGGTCTTGAGATGGCTGATGGCCAGGTAGCAGACAGGCGAGACGATCAGGCCCATGACCAGCGCCGCCCACGGCTCGACAAAGCCCGCACCGGGCGTGACCACCACAAGGCCCGCAACCAGACCAGTGCTGGCACCCACCAGCGTGGGGCGACCGGTGTGCACGCGCTCGACGGCAAGCCACGAGACCATGCCCGCCGCGCTGGCCGTCACAGTGTTGAGGATGGCGAGCGCCGCCACGGCATCGGCCTTAAACTCGCTGCCGCCGTTAAAGCCAAACCAGCCAAACCAAAGCAGCCCGGCGCCCAGCGCCACAAACGGCACGTTATGCGGGCGACAGCTCACCATGCCAAAACCGCGACGACGGCCAAGCATTAAGCAGAGGATCAGACCCGTGAGACCGGACGAAATGTGTACCACGTCGCCGCCGGCAAAGTCGAGTGCGCCGATGATGTCGCCGATAAAGGAGCCCTCGCCGCCCCAAACCATGTGGGCAAGCGGCGCATAGACCACGAGCAGCCAAATGCCCAGGAAGGCTGTCATGGCACCAAACTTAACGCGGCCGGCCAGGCTGCCCGTGACGATAGCAGCCGTGATCATGGCAAACGCCATCTGGAAGGCGATGTTGATGATCTCCGGGTAAACGGCGCCGTCCGACGCGGTGCCCTCAGCCGCCTGCAGCACCTGATTGAGCACCGGCAGGCACAGCAACTGGTCAAGGCCTCCAATAAACGGACTCGAGCCGTCGCCGCCGTAGGCCAACGACCAGCTGGCGACAATCCACAGCACACCAACCAGGCCAATGGCGCCAAAGCACATGAGCATGGTGTTGATGACATTTTTGCGCCTGGACAGGCCGCCATAGAAAAACGCCAGACCCGGTGTCATTAAAAACACGAGCATGGTGCAGATGAGCATAAACGTTGTCGATCCCGTATCGTACATTCGCTCCCCCTTGGTCGCATGAACGTTGTCGGCGCCCATGATGCGGTCGAGGGGCAACTGGTGTAGACCAGATACGGCGTTGTTAAACGCTGCGTTGTCGAATGGAAACGGTGCCGCAATCTTGGAAACGGCGCGGCAACGGGCGCGAAACGAACGAGAAACGTGAGGACGAGAGAGCCGTGGGCGCACCCGCCCCACCTAGCGGCGAAACAGCTCGCGGGCGCGGTCGCGGAGATTGGTGGCTCGAATGACGCCTTCGTAGCGATTGATGCGCAGGCGTGGGAAGGCATTGAAAAAGCGCAGGTCGCGGCGGCTGAGCGACACGCTCGGCACCGGACGGCTCGCGCGTTTGCCGGCGCGGCGGCGGCCGAGCGACGGGCGAGGCATGCTCGGTGCGGCATCGGCCACGCGGCGGGCGGCAAGAGCCAAGCCGCGAGCACCATCCGAGATAAACGTCGGCACCGAAGCCTTCTCACGAAGGGCATCGAGCGCAGCATCACCCAGCTCTGCCAGCCACGCATTAACGGCGCGGCTGCGGATATGCGTCTGCGTCACCGAGTCGATTGCCGATTCGGGAATGCGCTCAAGCATAGAATCCGAGGCGTCGGCGAGCGATTCGTTGATGCGATCGGCAAGGTCGGCGCGCACGCACTCCAGCTGGTCGGACAGACGGCGCCAGCTCGCCAGCGAGCACAACGCGTCCACAATCATCGCAATTGCGACGGCAAAGGCCGCCAAGCGCACAATCAAGACCGGCAGATGGCCAAGCAGGCCCAGCAGCGCTGGCTCCACCACGCGACAAATGCACAATGCACCCAAGCCAAACGCGCAGGCCCAGTACAGACAGATACGTCCGTGCAAGTTAAACGGCAGGTGTGAGTAATCCCAAAAGCGTGCGCCCGTCGTCTTCTCGAGCAGCACGCCCACGCTGTACTCAATCACACTGCACACGAGCGCCGCGGCGATAAACTGGCTCGAGGCATCTGGAATTCCGCGCAGCAAAAGCCAGCAGGCTATGCCGCCCACACCATAGATAGGACAACACGGCCCTAGCAAAAAGCCGCTATTGGCAAAGCGTCCGTGGTTGAGCATGGCGCAAACTGTCGACTCCCATGCCCAGCCGCAAAACCCGTAAAAGGCAAACGAGAGCACCAGTGCCGAGAGTGGGCAGGCGGCAAGCGTCGCGCCACCAAACGCCATATCAATCGCGGTCCCCACCGTCTACCCTCTCCTCTTTTCGCTCGATTCGCCACTCACGCCATCGTCCGCCTCGTCCTTGCGCCGCAGACGGCCGGCAACCGTCTCGCGCAGAGCGCACCATTTATCTGCCAGGCATACAATCCAAGCCTCACGACACGTCGGCGGCACTGGCACCAGCGGAAACATATGCCGCACGATAATATTCCGTTCGCGCGGCGTCAGCTCAAAATCTTCCTCCGCACGTGCCAGGGCAAAAAACGGGTGGCGAAAGCCATGCAGCCGATGGCTTGGGTCGGGATCGTGCCAGTCATAGAGAAAGTAATCGTGCAGCAGGGCCCCGCGCAACAACGAAGCACGGTCGACCGAAATGCCGGCACGGCCCAAGCGCTCGGCAAAGGACAGGCTCGCCCGCGCTACTGAAGTCACATGTGCATAGACCGTCACGTCGCCATGCTGGATAAACTCGTGCGTCAGGTCCAAGCGGCCCGCCTGGGCCAGCTGGCGGGCGGCATAGTCGACCTCGCGCGCGATTTTCTCGGCACGAACGGCATCGGACATGCTGCCTCCTTCCAGCGGCTCACGGCGGCAAGCCACGGCCTGTGCACAATCGATAAAAACATCATGGAACATATCAGTATGGCATCGGACAAAACGTTTTGCCCCACCAGTTGGCGAATTACCGCGCCGCCGTCACATATCAAACGCCAAAATGTGCGAGACTGTCTTGTGCAATTGTGTCGGCCGAGGGAGCGCCGACGCTCGATTCGCATGGAGTAACCCACAACGATGCTGCTTACGCAAACGACAACGCCCGAGGACGTCAAGGCTCTTAATCGTGCCGAGCTCCCGCAGCTCTGCGACGAGATTCGCCACGC
>CABUSE010000007.1 GCA_902494135.1 uncultured Collinsella sp.
CGCCAACGGCAGACAAGCGCGGGCTTGTCGAGCGTGAACTTCTCGACCGCCTCCTGATTGGCGCAAAAGTCCTCGTACGCACGCTGATCCTCGGCATTGCCAAACAGCTCGGCATCATCAATCTGGGGCATGGTCATACCTTTCGTGTTAGTCATTCCGTCCTCTTATACCAAAAAGACGGCCCTCCAAACGGAGCGACCGTCTTTTGCAGAGATTATTTTGGCGTTATGGTCAGGCGACCAATCAGCTTTATGGGATAGAGCAACATCCCATAAAGGGTTTTCCAAGTGCCCGAGATTGCCCCGAAAGAGGAGCGCCGCGTACTAAATGTACGCAAGCGACGGTTTGAGGGGCAAGGTCGGGTGCTTGGGAAAGCCTCTAGTGCCTAAAATGTCTGGCCCCCGTGAAGACCATTGCGATGCCATGCTCGTTGCAGGCCTGGATGCTCTCGTCGTCGCGCTTGGAGCCGCCGGGCTGGATGATGCAGGTCACACCATGCTCGGCAAGCACGTCGACGTTGTCGCGGAACGGGAAGAACGCGTCGCTTGCGCAGGCAAAGCCGCCCTTCTCCACGCCCTCGCGCTCGCAGAAGTCCTCGGCGCGCTCGCAGGCAAGCAGCGCAGAGTCAACGCGGTTAGGCTGACCCGGGCCCATGCCAATGCCGGCCTTACCCTTGGAGACCAGGATGGCGTTGGACTTAACGCCCTTGCAGACCTTCCAGGCAAACTCGAGCTCGGCCATCTCTGCGTCGGTGGGCTTGCGGTCGGTGGGGAACGTAAAGGTCGCGGGATCCTCGGTCACGTGGTCGACTTCCTGCACCAGCATGCCGCCGTCGACGGAGCGCAGCTCCACCTGGGCGCCGTGGTCCACGCCGCCGGTCGCCAACACGCGCAGGTTGGGGCGCTTAGCCATGCGCTCGAGCGCCTCGTCGGTGTAGCTCGGGGCGATGATGACCTCGACGAACTGCTTGTTCTGATCGGCGAAGTGCTCAACCAGATCAAAGGGAACCTCGCGGTTGCAGGCGATGATGCCGCCAAAGGCGCTCTTGGGATCGCAGGCGAAGGCGCGGTCGTAGGCGGCCGTGATGTCCTCGGCAACGGCGGAACCGCAGGGGTTCTGGTGCTTGAGGATCACGCAGGCCGGCTCGTCGAACTCGCGGACCAGGTTCCAGGCGGCGTCGGCATCCAGATAGTTGTTGTAGCTGAGCGGCTTGCCCTGGATCTGCTCGGAGCCCACGAGCGGGAACTGCGAGCTCGCGGTGTTCTCGCAGCCCTCGGCAAAGCGGTAGACCGTAGCCTTCTGCTGAGGATTCTCGCCATAGCGCAGGTCGTCGACCTTCTCCAGCGAGATCTCGAGCTTGGCAGAGGTGTCCGCCACGTCGCTTGCCTGGGCGGCAAGCCAGCGGGAGATGGCCGTGTCGTAGGCGGCGGTGGTCTGGTAGACCTTCACCTGCAGGCGACGACGGGTGGAAAGCGTGGTGCAGCCACCGGTCTCGCGCATCTCGGCCAGGACGGCATCATAGTCGGCCGGGTCGGAGATGACGGTAACGCTCGCGGCGTTCTTGGCGGCAGAGCGCAGCATAGAGGGGCCACCGATGTCGATGTGCTCAATGGCATCCGCGAAGGTGACTTCGGGGTTAGCGACGGTCTTCTCGAACTCGTACAGGTTGACGACGACCAAGTCAATCAGCTTAATGCCGTGCTGAGCGGCCTCCTGCATGTGCTGCTCGGAATCGCGACGGGCAAGCAGCGCGCCGTGAACCTTGGGATGCAGCGTCTTGACGCGGCCGTCCATCATCTCGGGATAGCCCGTGAACTCCTCGATGGGGGTTACGGGAACGCCCGCGTCCTCGATGGCACGAGCCGTGCCGCCCGTAGAGATGATCTCGACGCCAAAGTCGTCAACCAGCGTCCGTGCGAAATCGACGACGCCCGTCTTATCGGTAACCGAGATCAACGCGCGTGCGATCTTCACATCAGATCCCATGCAGTCCTCCTGTCTGGTACGCCGCCGTGCTCTGTGAGTCGGTGATACGTCGATCTGCAGCGCTCGCGCAGCGGCATTGAAAATACTGATTCAATGTAGCGCATCGAGCGCGACGTTGCACCCCGCAACGGGCGCATGTGCAGAAAAAGTTTGCGAGCGGGGGTTGCAGGAGCGCCACTGGGCACGGTGAGTTGATGGAACACAGGGGCACCATAATTAGATGCCAATGGCGTGGTAGAACTGTGCTCGATATGCATCCGCAATAGAAAGAGGCACCATGGTCTCGCGGGTTCTCTACCGACCGTTTGACACCGAAGATTTCGACGCCATCGCGCTGATCATGCAGCAGCTTTGGCACAACAACTCGGATAACGATGAGTACAACCGCCTCGAAGCCGCGTGCGACCTTGCCTACTGCCTTTCTTCCTCGACGTTTTCGCAGATTGCAGTTATAGATGGCGAGGCACGCGGCATTTCGCTTGCGCGTGCGGGACAGAGCTCCGGCGCCGCCGTCAGGGAACATTGGATGGATACTGAGCGTGCACTGTTGTCGCAGATGCGTGAGCTAGAACCCGAGTCGTGCGCCGAGTATCTCTCATTTGTGCGCGCCACCATTCGAACCAACAACCGCCTGCTCGAGAAAAGCCCACTGCCGCATGACAACGAGGTCACGCTGCTCGCCGTCGACCCTGACGTCCACGGCTTGGGCGTGGGATCAGTGCTGCTCGACGCCGCAATCTCGCATCTGTCCTCGTGCGGAGCGACCAGCGCACACCTGTACACCGACTCCAACTGTTCGTGGAAGTTCTACGAGCTGCACGGCTTTAAGCGCACCGCCACGCACCGCGCCAACCGCGAGGAACGCCGCCACGCCATGCCGCGCGAAAGTTTCCTCTACGAGCTGGACCTAACCGTCTAGGCCCAGCAGCAGCACCTAGTCGTTGGGGACGTTCTTAAATGACTAGTCGTTGGGGACAATCTTCGCAGGCAGCGCATAAAAATGGGATGGATCCGTCGGCAGTCGCCGGAGAAGATCCATCCCAAAAATCAAAGCTCGCTAGAACGTTCCGCCGCCGCCTCCGCCGACGCCGCCGCCTCCGCCGCCCGAGAAGCCGCCACCACCGCCGCCGCTCGAGCTATCGGAACTCGAAGCCAGCTCGCGGATGCTCTCGTGATACACATCGTTAAACGAATCGAGCGGCGACTCGGTACCGTAATGATGGTAGTACCACCAGTAGCAGGGGTAATTGTCGTAGAAACCGTCGGCCTCGCGCACCTCAGGAGGAACAGCCTCGGCAAGCTGACGCAGGACTTCCTTCGAAACGCCCAGCGCAGCACCCATCACCAGAAGTTTATTCCACAGGACCAGATCGCCGGGGACGGCCTCCTTTAGGCGCGTGAAGTCCTCGAGCCAATGCTTAAGCGCCCTGCAGCGAGCCGCCACCTCGGCGCCCTCCGGCGTAAAGCGGCGGAACGTAAGGCCCACGCCAATACCCACCAGCGCTATCGGCACCGAGATAGCCGCGGCGATAATGTTCGCCTGTGCGCCGTCGGTAAAGAAGATGGATCCCACGGGAACGAAGGCGATCAGAATACCAAGAACCAGGCAAAACACCATTGCGACAATGCCGTCCGAGGCAACGTACTCGCTATCGGCCAGCTTGCCCTTAACGGCGTTCTGATAGTCCTCGAGCTTGTCGCCCACGGGCGTAGCGTGCTGCTTGACGTAGTGCTGCAGCTCGTCAAACGTGCGTGAGCGATCGCCGTTCTCGTCGGGCTTAGCACCGGCAAAGAAGACCTTAAGCACCATGTGGTCAATGCCCTTGGCCGATTTCCAGCCTGCATCACTCACCGTCACGCGATACGTCTGCTCTTCTTTTTCACGCCCCAACAGACCCTTCTTGGCCTTAGTCACGGTCGCCTGCTCCAGCTTGATCACACGGTCGTCAGTGAGTTTCATGAGCGTGGCGATATATGCCTGATCGGGTACCTCGTTCCAGCTCATGAGGGCCGAAAGCACGGCGGGATGGTCGGCCGAAGGCACATCGCGGAAATATTCGTCCTGGAAAAGCGGCTTGGGCTTGCGCTTGCGCAGCTTAAGGACAACGATTGTGCCAGTAAAGGCCACCGCCGCGACAACACTTAGCACGGCAAGTGCATTGGCAATCATGCGAGCGTGAGCGCGGCGGGCGTTAGCCTCGTCGGCCCATTCCTTCTCTTCGCTCAGGATCGTTGACATGCGCTCTTCGCCCGAGGCGGCAAGCTGCGGCACCCAGTCGCTGGGGAAGGCGATGCGTGCCTCGGCGAATTCGCCCTGATGCACGCAGGGAATGGTATAGGTGACCATGGGCTCGTCCTCATCGAGCGACACGTCGCCCGTCAACGGGCCGTGGCCCCATGCGCGGAAGTTATCGCCCTTGACGGCCGCCGTCCCGGCAGCGGCATTTGCGAAGTACACTTCCATCTCGACGTCATCGGAATCCGCAGACCAGCCGTCACCCACGAACTTCCAGTAGAGCTCGGCGGTATCGGCCCAGTTCATGACCGCACCGGTCATGGAATAACTCACGTAGTAGATTGCGCTGTCGCCGCTCTCGTGAGGGCTGAATATCTTAATCTTTACGCCGTCACCGGTCTGCTCGACCGTGTAGACGCCAGAGTCACCCTTGTTCGCGCTATCGACTTTGTTAAACGCGGTGTCCTCTTCCTCGACACTCAGCACGTCGACGCTCGCCGAGCCGCCCTGCTGGTTGGTGCCCGTATTGATCTCCCAAAACACGCCGTTGATGTCGTCATCGAAATCAAACTGGCGCCCCTCGACAACGGTCAGCGATCCGTCAGCCTCAACCGTGGCGCCGATATAGGTTTGGGTCATGGAGTAGCCATCGGCGTGCGCGGCGGCGGGAAGCAGCAGCAACGCAAACGCGACAAACGCGCAGGCGGAAACGAATCGCGCAAACAAGCGGCGCTGCCGGCAGGCATTGGCAACGGGGGCGTTCATAGGCACATCCTTTGTCTGTAAAACCAACATCGCCATTGTCCCACGTTTGCGGGCACACATGACGAACATCTGGGCCAACGGAACGTCAAATGGGACAAAAGTCCCACCCGAGTCCGGCGCTTAGGGACATTCCTTATCTGCCGGCAGTTTGGGACAGTCCTTGGCATGGCCTGCGCCAACGATAGACACCACTCCACAGCTCCATCACAGGTGTAGCGGCTTTGTGTTGCCGCGGAATACGCTGATTGAGCCGCCAGCCGAGGGGCATAAAGCAATTGAGCGAAAACGGTTTGCCCCTTTGCCGTTCGCTCGAGGATCATGTCCCCCTTTTCCGCGGAAACCCCGGCAGTTGCGAAGAGCTGCCGGGGTTTCTGTCGTCTAAGGTGCCGAGTTGATGGACAGGAATCAAAGCACCGAGTCTGCGGCCCGTCATACGCAATGCGGGACCTCGACAACTTACGGACCACAGTGACGCCTCCCCGTCGCGCCCCGCGCTATACTCGTCCGCATGGATATCAACGCACGCAACATAGCAACGCCCGCCGCGGACGCGCCAACGACGCAGCCCGCCTCCGTCCCCGCGCCCGTCGTGGGGCGCTTTGCCCCGTCGCCATCGGGCCGCATGCACCTGGGCAACGTGTTCAGCTGCCTGTGCGCGTGGCTTTCGGCCCGCAGCCAAGGCGGCAGCATCGTGTTGCGCATCGAGGACCTGGACGATCGCTGTAAGCGCCCGGAACTTGCCGCCCAGCTCATCGACGACCTAGCCTGGTTGGGGCTGGAGTGGGACGAAGGCCCCTACTACCAGCACGATCGCCTGGACCTGTACGAGGACGCCCTACACCAGCTGCAGGACGCCGGCCTCACCTACCCCTGTTTTTGTACGCGCGCCGAACTCCACGCCGCAAGCGCGCCGCATGCCAGTGACGGCACGCCCATCTACCGCGGCGCCTGCAGAGGCCTTTCTGCCGAAGAGGTCGCCCGCCGCAGTGAGCTGCGCGCCCCGGCCACGCGCCTGCGCGTGCCCGCCGTCGACGACCTCGCAGACGATGTGATCGAATTCGTGGACCGCACGTATGGTGCCCAATGCGAGGCGCTCGCCACCGAGTGCGGCGACTTTTTGGTGCGCCGCAGCGACGGCGTGTTTGCCTATCAGCTTGCCGTGGTGGTCGATGACGCCGCCATGGGTATTACCGAGATCGTACGCGGATGCGACCTGCTTGGCTCCACGCCGCGCCAGATCTATCTGCAGCATCTGCTGGAACTGCCCACACCACACTACGCGCACATTCCGCTGCTCATGTCACCGGACGGCCGCCGCCTTTCCAAGCGCGATCGCGATCTGGACCTGGGCGAGCTCCGCGCCCGCTTTGGCACACCCGAGGCACTGCTGGGCTGGCTCGCCGGGCAAGCGGGCATCGCGCCGGACACCATGCCGCGCTCTGCCGAGCAACTGATCGAGCACTTTAGCTGGGGTGTTATCCGCGCACACCGGGAAAACATCACCATAACGGTCGAGTAGCCAAATACGCCCCGCCCCTACGCAACATCCCAAGGCTGGAGCTCGTCGCCCAGGCGAACGATGCAGTCGTAGAGCACGGTGTGACGCTCGGCCGGGTTGGCGTCGCGATGAAAATGGCCGTAGTACCAGCGCTTGTAGTCCAAGCGTTCTTCCAGCTCATCGAAAAATGCCGTGAGTCGATCAACGCCGGGGCAATCCCAGCCGGGCGCCGGATAGAGCGTGGGCGAAAGCATGTGCGTAGAGCAGGTGTGGGTGATTACGTAGTCGACCTTCCAGCCCACGCTGTCGAGCTTTGTCCGTGCCTCCTCAAAGTTGCGCTCGTCCGGCAGCTCCTGTGGCCACCAGCTGGAATACGGAATGCGGTATTCCTTGTCCACGCTCGTGGCACCGCCCATAGTAAAGATCGTTGAGTTGTCGAGCTCAAAAACCTCGCCACGCGTCAGGCGCCGTATGGGAGAGGTGTCCGACAGGCGCTGCGTCAGCCCACCGTGCCACAGCTCCATGGAACACTCCGCCCAGTGATCGAAACGCTCGTGGTTGCCGTCGACGAACAGCACGGTATAGGGGCGCGACTCCAGCCAAGCGATATCGGCGCACTCCTCGGCAGAGAAATCCCACGGAAAGCCAAAGTCGCCCGCGACAATCAGATAGTCGTCGCCCGTCAGACTATCCCCAAGCTCCCAGTCGCGCAGCTTTTGCATGTCGACGCCGCCGTGAATATCGCCCGTCACATAGACCGTCATCGGATTACCACTTCCCTGTAAGTCACTAGCCCGCATTCTGCACGATCACTAGGTCAACCGTTCCAGCCCTTCCATCCCTTAGGGCTTACCCCTCGTTCTTCCATCCAAACGGATCGAGCACCCAAAAAACCAGATCGAGCACGCCGCCGGTCATCATGGCGCCGGCAAGGGCCATGCAAACGTGCAGAGAGACGGCACTTCGGAGCACGTCGAACGGCCCCAGAACAGCCAGCAGCGCGACCACTGCGCCGGCAAGGCACAGCGCGAGGCACGGTCCCGCGTCCTTGACGCACTTCTTTGCGAGATGCTTGGTGTTGTCACTCATCAAAATCGAACTCCTTAGAGGGTCGTTGTTCAGGTACATGCCACCGCGGCGGAGCAGGGCGGCAGGGTAAGTGTCACATGCCGTGCGGACATCAATGGAGAAACCGCCCGCTCGACCAACCCTTGACGCCGTTTTGCACCGGTACCCCATCCCCCGCTATCGAGGTCTAATACTTTTCCGCGAAGTGAACGGCTGTTTTTGAACCCCTGGAGCATCCGCATTTTCCAGTGGCAAAATCGCAGGATTCTAACGCCAAAACCGCAGGAAACGACGCCTTTAATGTGTCGATGCTTCAGGGGTGCGATTTCACTCGTTCACTTCTCGGAAAAGTATTAGACCTTGATTCTTGGCTGTTCCGAAGCCCCGTCATTTCCCTTCTCTGGAATCACGTTGGTGCGCGCGTCCGCCTGTCACCGCGACCGCGAACGCACCTATAATGAGACATGCTTCCCGATGAGAAAGGAATCTGGATATGGACGAAGACAAGCTCGCCGATTTGAACGATATTCAGGACTTTTTCAACCGTTCCCACAGCACTTCTGCCTCCGGAACCTTTTGCACCGAGCAGATAGACATCAAGGACTTTATTGAATGGTGCAATGATCCTTGCAACAACATTTCCGAAAACAGCTCTCATAGTGACCCAGCCTATAAGCTGGGCAAGACCGTACGTGAGCTAAATGAACTTAATGAAAATAAGCTTAACGAAATGGAATCTGCCCTTAAAGAAGACAGATGGGATGAATGGTGCAAAGACAACATAGAAGTATCAGCAGACGATGCTGTTTTCTACCTTGTGCTTAAGTGCCGCACCGACGATTAGCGACATTACCACTTTTACTTTGACAAAGATGCGGTTGCTGAACTCGACGCCTTTGACCCCTTTACCGAAGACGAGAATGGTAAAAAAGTTTTAGATCAGCAGTGGCACGTACTCATCTCCCTGCTCGCCTACCTCGATGTCGCCCACGCCTTAGGCAACGAACAGCACGAATATCATTGCCTTTATCCGTATCTCATTTCATACGATAAAGGAGATTTAAACGAGGGAAAACTGCAGTTAAAGAGTAGCCTCTCGCTAAACGTCATCAAAGGCACAGACTACACCTCCGAGCCCATGATGACCTGGATAAAGGATGCGCTGGTCAAGCAGGAAGCCAAGTAAACGAGACTGACCACACATCAGGCACGCAAAACCTACTCCAGCCCTGGCCCGCTGTACTTCCCTGTCTCCGAGTCGTAGCTCAGCATGGCAACCTCGCCGTTCTTCATGACGTTCCCGTCGATGTAGTAATGGCTGGCCCCGTCATGCCAGATACCGCGATAGCCTGCGATACCCGAGACCGCCTCGGTATTGATGTGCCCGGCGATAACATCCAGATAGAACTCACGCCCCACGTAATCGGGCGGCATCATGGTTAATGACTCGACAGACGTGCCGAGTTTCCAATCCTCCCCGGCTTCCTCGTCAACGCCGGCATGCACAAAGACCTGGCCGAAGGGGCTCTCGTAAAAGTAAGGGAGTTTGCGAACCCACGCGATGATGTCCGCGTGCTCGGCCTTTATGCGCTCAACCGTATAGGCGTAGGCCTCCTCGAACTTCCTGAGCCTCAACAGGTGCTTAACGTGTTTGAATGCCTCGGCGTCTAAGAAGCTCTTGGCCGTTGCCAGATTGCTGTCGGCAAGTATCCATGCCTGTGTAAAATTAAGGTCCTTCACCTCGTCAATGTACTCGAGAAACATCTCCTCGTGGTTGCCGCGCAGCGCCACGACGCGATCGCCGTAGCGCTTTTGCAGGTCCATGACGAGCTCGAAGACCCCGAGTGAATCGGGGCCTCGGTCGCAGTAGTCGCCAAGCAAAACCAGCTTGGAGTCCTCGGCATCGAGGTCGACGGTGGAAAGCGATGCCTTAAAGGCGTCCAAGCACCCGTGAATGTCGCTCGTAGCGTAGATATGCACGTATGACCCCCTGTTTGCGTCGGGACCCCACTCGTTTGTGCCATGCGGCGCGGCGGCCCCTCTGATTTCGCGGGCGCCGGGCAACCTTGTCCCGTCACGCCCCTCAACAAGATTAAAAGTATATCTCGCCGTGCGGACACAAATTTACGCCTGAGCTCCGAGCGCCCCGTGTACGTTCGCCCAGAGGGACAGCCTTCCCCACCGCCACCCAAAAACTCATCCAACATTAATCTTGGCTCAAGAATCGCTTAATCTATAACCTGCACTATAGAGTTCGACCAAGGGCGGGGCGGCGCCGCGCAACGCAGGCCACCGAACGCAACGCTCGCGCCCGGGCAGATCGCCCGGCGTCGCGCCCATCGAACGAAAGGACAGGTCATGGACGACCTCGAAAAAGTTGAAACCATCCGCACCAAGTGCAACGTGAGCTACACCGACGCCAAAGCCGCGCTCGACGCCGCCGACGGCAACGTTCTGGACGCCATCATTTGGCTCGAGTCGCAGGGCAAGACCCAGACCACGTCGGCGCACGCCGCCACCGAGCCCGAGTCGGTCGATGAGCCCTCGGCCGAGATGGTCGCTGCGCAGGTCGCCTACGAAAAGTCGAGTGAAAAGACCGACTTCTCCAAGAAGATGGACAGCGTGTGGGAGTACCTCAAAAAGCTCTTCCGCCTGAGCCTGGAGACCAAGTTTGTCGCTACGCGCCGCGACGCCATCATCCTCAACATTCCCATCCTGATCCCCATCGTCGCCCTGTTTGCCTGGGGCGCCACGATATGGCTGATGCTGCTCGGCCTGTTTTTTGGCATGCGGTACCGCATCGATAGCGACGGCGACGTGCCCGGCAGTATCAACAACCTGATGGATCACGCCGCCGATGCCGCGGACGACATCAAACAAAATCTGAACGACGACAAGTAATCGCAGACGGGGGCATGCATGGCACGGATTCTGATCGTAGAGGACGAGGAGAAAATCGCCCGCTTTGTGACGCTCGAGCTGGAGCACGAGGGCTACCAGGTGGAGCACGCCGCCGACGGCCGCACCGCCGTGGACCTGGCGCTGGAACGCGACTACGACTTGATTCTGCTCGATGTGCTGTTGCCGCAGCTCAACGGCATGGAGGTCCTGCGGCGTGTCCGCAAGCACAAGGATGTGCCGGTGATCATGGTCACCGCGCGCGATGCCGTGATGGACAAGGTTGCCGGGCTCGATGCCGGTGCCGACGATTACCTGACCAAGCCGTTTGCGATTGAGGAGCTATTCGCGCGGATCCGCGTGGCGTTGAAGCGCACGGAGGCCGTGCGGGCGGCTTCGGGCGTTGGTGGTTCCGGCGGCGGGGCGAGTATGGGGGGCGGCGCAGCCGGGAACGCCGCTGCGATGCCCCCGGCCAGCGGCGCGGCCCAGGCCGCTGCCACGCCCTCCCCCGCCACGCTCACCGTTGACTCGGTCGCACTCGATCCCGACCGCCGCGAGGTTATGGTCGGCAGCTCACCCATCGTGCTGACCGCCCGCGAGTTCGACGTCCTCGCCCTGCTTATGGCGCATGCCGGCACCGTGCTCACGCGTGAGCGCATCGCGCACAAGGCGCTGGGCTACGAATACGTGGGCGACACCAACAACGTCGACGTACACATCGCGCACTTGCGCGCCAAGATCGAAGACGCTGGCGGTGCCCGCATCATCCAAACCGTGCGCGGGGTGGGCTATGTCTGTCGCGCGTAACGCCGAAACCAAGCGCGTCACTTCCATCGCCCGCGCCATCAACTGGAGCTATATGTGGCGCCGCCTGATGAGCTACGTCTGGCTCGATCTGTTGCTGGTAGTGATTGCGGCGGCGATCCTCGTCTATGGATACAACCAGACGCTGCCCGACGGCACGTTTACCGCAGGATGGATCCCCGGCGCCACCGTTCACGCCATGTCACTGACGCCTGCGCGCGGCTGGGACCTGACAACGCTCACCTATACTGTCAAGCTTGCGCATACCACCAAGACCTTCCCCCTCGCGCAGGACCTCGTCACGCTATGGCCTCTCTACCTTGTCGTTGTAGGCTGGCAGGTCATCAGCGTGCTCAACATGCTCGGCGGTGCCCGACGCGTACGCCGCACCATGGCACCGCTCAACGACCTGGCACTGCGCGTGGACGAGCTCGGCCGCATGCAGCTCTCCGGCGGCAAGATGGAAACGCTGGAGCAGGCCATCGATCGAGCGAGCGTCGACTCGCCGAATGTCACCACCGGCGACGCCGACCTGGCGAGCATCGAGGTCGCACTCAACCGTCTGCTGCGTCAGATGCAAGAGGCCAAACTGCAGCAGATGCGCTTTGTCAACGACGCGAGTCACGAACTGCGCACACCCATCGCGGTGATTCAGGGCTACGTAAACATGCTCGACCGCTGGGGCAAGGACGACCCAGCCGTGCTGGCGGAGTCCATCGCCTCGCTCAAGGCCGAAAGCGAGCACATGCAGGAGCTCGTGGAACAACTGCTGTTTTTGGCACGCGGCGATGCCGGCCGCACCGCGCTGCATCGTGTGGATACCAATCTGGCAGCGCTCGTCGGAGAGGTATGCGAAGAATCGCAGATGATCGATACCGGGCACACGTATCGGCTGGCTTTTGACGCCGCATTTGCCAGCGACCCGCGCTGCGACGCGTCCGTCGATGTCGCGCTCGTAAAGCAAGCTCTGCGCGTGATTGTGCAAAACGCCGCCAAGTACTCGGGTGCAGGAACGACCGTCACGTTTGCCGTAACGCCCGATGTGGGCACGGGCGCGATCGACATAAGTGTTGAGGACGAGGGCATCGGCATGAACCAGGAATCCGCAGCTCACGCGTTTGAACGGTTCTATCGCGCCGACAACGCACGCGATGCCGGCGCGCAGGGCTCGGGCCTGGGGCTTGCCATCGCCAAGTGGATCGTCGATAGCCACGGCGGCGTCATCGGCGTGACCTCGGTCGAAGGCGTCGGCAGCCGCTTTACGATTCGCCTGCCGCGGTAGGGGCACCCGCGCGAATCGAGGTCTAATACTTTTCCGCGAAGTGAACGTCTGTTTTTGGGCCCCTGAAGCATCCACATTTTTCGTCGGCAAAATCGCAGGATTCCAGCATCGAAACCGCAGGAAACGATGCCCTTAAAGTGTCGATGCTTCGGGGGTCCGATTTAGCTCTTTCACTTCTCGGAAAAGTATTAGACTTCAGTTTTTTGGCTGTCGCAAAAGTCGATCCCTCGGCATAAAAAAGGGATAAGGCCATGCGGCCCTATCCCTATTTGCTAGCTATAAGCAGCTTGTACGCTACTCGCGGCACAGGTGCACGGCGAAGCCGGCGAACTCGCGCTTAAAGTACACGAGCTTGGTGCCACCGTCAGGTAGCAGAGCACGCGACTCCTCGTTAACCTCGAGCCCGCGCTCGGCAAACCACTTCTCGGCCGCATCGATGTCGTTGACGGCAAAGCCGATGTGACCCTTGGTGCCACGACCGTTCTGTTTCATGATCTCGACCAGCGAATCGTTAAAGTACGAAACCGGGGTCTCGATGACGGGCAGGCCCATCATCGTCGAGAACAGCTCCGCGATCTCCAGGGCGTCTGCCGGGTCGGTGGCGTTAATGCCCACATGGGCGACGCGCATGCCAAAGAGCTCGACCGGATTGGCGTTCTGCTCACTCATACAGTCAGCGCCTACTGAGCCATGACGTCGAGAACGGCCTTCTCGGCAGCGACGCGGTTCATGCCGGTCATGAAGGGCACGCCGCTCACGTACGGGCAGGTGAGGCCCTCGGGGGCAACGGTGGTGGCGATCAGCAGGTCGGCGCCCTCGTCGCAAGCGTCCTTGGCCTCGGAGATGGCGCACTGCACGATCTCGTACTTGTCGGCGTAACCGTTGGCGTCGAGCAGGGTGGCGACCTTCTGGGCAACAAGCGTGGAAGTAGCAGCGCCAGCACCGCAAGCCAAAACGATCTTCTTCATAGGTAGTGTCTCCCTTCATGGTTTACTTTAGGTAAGTGTACCGCAGCGAGCGATGGCGCTCAGCCTCGATGCGCTTTTGTGCCAGTTTGCTTGCACGCTGCGTATAATACATCTAGCACGCATTGTCATACCGCTTGTTTTACGAGCGACTGAGGAGCTCAATATGCCCGATTCCCGCACACTCTGGACCGCCGTCGTCATTATTTGTATCGCCATATCGGTGTTCTTTAGCGTAAAAAAACGCACCATGTTTAAACGCCTGCAGCAGCTTATGGCCGCTAAGCAGTGGGACGAGTTCGATCGCTTGCTCGACAGCAAGTTCACCAGCATGCTGTACCCGCGCTACAATCGCGACTACCTGCGCCTGAACTCCTATCTGCTGCGCGAGGACCACAAGCGCGCCGACGAGATGTTCGATTTGCTGCTGGGGCTCAACCTGCCCAAAATGCAGCGCGTCGACCTGGTAATCAAAGCTTTTAACTACTACGTTGGTCAGGAGAACCGCAAGAAGTCCAAGGAGCTGCTGCACGAGATCAAAGGCTTTGAGGGCGGCCAGGCCGAGGCAGTCGCGCACGAATGCCAACTGATGTACGACACGATGATCCTCAAGCGCCACAACGACATTCCCGAGCTGGAGCGCATGCTCGAGGAGGCCGGCGACGATAAGGTTAAGGGTTGCCGCCTGGAGTACCTGTTGGCCCTACAGTACAAGAACAAGGGCGACGAGGCCAAGTTTGCCGAGTACCTGGAAAAGTCGGGCCGGCACTCGATGGCTGTCAACGCGTAACGGGCGGCTTGTGCTAGACTTCTAGTCTCACGGGGGCGTGGCGGAATTGGCATACGCAGGAGACTTAAAATCTCTCGCCGCAAGGATTGTGGGTTCGAGTCCCACCGCCCCTACCACGTATTGTTTACGAGCCCGTGTCCCTTTGGGATGCGGGCTCGTTTCTTTTGAACGCCGGTGGGGCTCGAACCCGCGAGAGGGCGAGCGTCAAGCGGACGCGCAGCGTCCGCAGCGAGCCGGCGAGGGCGCCGGCAGGCGGCCGAAGCCGGTGCGGATTTGCGCAGCAAATACGCGGACGTCCCACCGCCCCTACCATGTATTACTTACGAGCCCGTGTCCCCCAGGGATGCGGGCCCGTTTCTTTTGGACGCCGGTGAGGCTCTAAGTTACGGTGGAATAGATCCTGTTTATACCGTTTACCAGCTTATTTAGGAACTATTTCACCGCAACTCAGAGAAGGATGGTTAAAGGGCGCTCAGGCTCGGGGTCCAGCCGATGGTGGGGATGGCGCCGTCGAGGGTCTCGTTGATGGTGGCGGCCATACCGGCAAGCAGGCTGTTCTCGCTTACGGTGAGCGTGTCGTAGCGGCCGGCTCGCATGAGCTCGCGGATCACCACGGCGCCAGCCAAGATCACGCCCGCGCGTTTGGGCTGTACACCCGGTAGCGCGGCGATGCCTTCCGCGTCCAACACAGACATGCGCTCGATAGCGGCCGAGACCTGCTCCAGCGACAGCTCGCGTAGGTGCACAAAGCTCGAATCGTACGGTTCCAGCTCGTGGACCAGCGCCACGAGCGTGGTAACGGTGCCACCCACCGCGACCAGGCGCTCGGCACGCTCAAAATTGCTCGGCAGGCCCTCAAAATAGGCAGCGAACTGCTCGCCCGCCCAGCCGGCAGCGGCAGTAAGCTCGCCGCCCGTGGGTGGCAGCGCCGAGAAAAAACGCTCCGTCACACGGCGACAACCGATGTCCAGCGAGCGCGTTCCTTCCAGCGCAAAGACCCCGCGCTCCGGCGCGTACACGCCAGTCGCGAGCTCCGTGGATCCGCCGCCCGAATCGGCAACAATGATGCGCTCGCCGGCAAAGTCGTGCGCCACGCCAAAAAACGTCAGGCGCGCCTCGACCTCGCCCGGAATCACCTGTGGCTCAAGCCCCAGATCGCGCAGGCCGTCCAGCAGCAGTGCGGCATTGGATGCATCGCGCGCGGCGCTCGTGCAGGTGGTGCAGACGCACGCGGCCCCAAAGGTGCGCGCCTCATCCACAAACATTCGGCACGCAGAGAGCACGCGCTCAACGGCCGCCTCGCAAAAGCGACCCGTCGCGTCCACGCCCTCGCCCAGGTCGGTAATCTCGGTATGCTTGGACGATTCCACGATCGCCCCGCCCTCGACCTGGGCCAACACCAGTCGCGACGACACCGTTCCCAGATCGATCGCCGCCACCTTATATCGTTTGCAATTTGTCATTGCGGGCTCCCCTCCGGGCGCTATTTGCCGTTGGACACGACCGTTTGGCCCTCGACACCGTTAAACCCAAACAGCATGTCGAGCGCCTGGATGTACCACGGCGCGTCCTTACCGACTTCTTCGATTTCCTTGGCAACTTCGCTGGCCTTCTTGGCGTTCGAGGAATTTTTGCTCGACGAGGCATCCGAATCGTCGTCCAGGCCCTGCACTTCAATCCTCTTCTCGCCGGGCATCACCAGGCCCAGATCCTCGGATGCCGCGTCCTTGATACCCTCCTCCGAGAGCAGCTTGTCGACGCTTTTTTGCAGGTCGTCGTTATATTGCTCGCGAATCTCGACCTGCTTGGCCAAGATGTCGCTCGAGCGTTTTGCAACATACAGGTCGCGCACGGGGAAGTACAGGCTCACGAGCGCCAGGGCGACGACAATGCCAACAAACAGCCCTCGCTGGGGACCGTGGGTAAAGTCGTAGATTGCCTTGACCACCGCGTTATCGTTGGCGTAATGCATGAAGTCCGAGCCCGAAAGACGGTTCGAGGGCCTACTCGGCTTTTCATGCGTTTGAGCCGAAGAACGCTGAGCATGCTCCGAATGCGCCGGGCGCACCGAACGTGGCGGACGGTCCGTCGGCGTATTCATTTGAGTACGGGAGTGTGAGGCGCTTGTCGGTCGCTGCATGGAGCGGTCGGCACCGGCGTAATCGGACCCGCCGAGCTGCACCGTGCGCGCACGGCGAGGTGACGGCTCACGCGAACCGGCGGAATAGTACCTGTTGTCGTAAATCTGATCCATGTGCGCCTTGTGCGGTTGAGGTTTGTTTGCGCTAAGTCTTTTAGTTATAGCACGAGTGCGCGCACCGCCTTCGGCGGCCCTTGCTCGACATAAAAAAGGCGCTGAGCCATATGGCCCAGCGCCCAATGGTACTCAACAGTGCCCGACGGGAGCAAGGCGAATCCGAGTCAGCCCCGCCCCCCCGCACACGCCGCTTGCCTAGCGAATGTTGTAGAACGCGGCCTTGCCGGCGTAGCGCGCGCTGCCCTCGAGCTCGTCCTCGATACGGATGAGCTGGTTGTACTTGGCGATGCGATCGCTACGGCACGGGGCGCCCGACTTGATCTGGCCGGCATTGACGCCCACGACCAGGTCGGCGATCGTGGAATCCTCGGTCTCGCCGGAACGGTGGCTCACGATGCAAGCGTAGCCGGCCTCCTTGGCGGTTTCGATGGCCTCGAGCGACTCGGTGAGCGTGCCGATCTGGTTGACCTTGACCAGGATCGCGTTGGCGGCGCCCAGCTCGATGCCCTTCTTGAGGCGCTCGGTGTTGGTGACAAACAGGTCGTCGCCCACCAGCTGCACCTTGTTGCCAATGCGACGGGTGAGCTCGACCCAGCCGTCCCAATCCTCCTCGGCCATGCCGTCCTCGATGGAGATGATGGGATAGGTGTCGACGAGCTTCTCCCAGTAATCGACCATCTGAGCGCTCGTGTACTCAACGCCCTCGCCCTTGAGCTCGTACATGCCGGTCTCGGCGTTGTAGAACTCGGTCGATGCCGGATCCATGGCGTACATGAAGTCGACGCCGGGCTTAAATCCAGCCTTCTCCACGGCCTTGGTAATGTACTCGAACGGCTCGGCATTGGTCTTGAGGTTGGGTGCGAAACCGCCCTCGTCGCCCACGCCGCCGCCCAGGCCGGCCTCGTGCAGCACGCCCTTGAGGGTGTGGTAGACCTCGGCGCACCAGCGCAGGCCCTCGGCAAAGCTCGGAGCGCCCACCGGCATGATCATGAACTCCTGGAAGTCGACGTTGTTGTCGGCGTGCACGCCGCCGTTGAGGATGTTCATCATGGGCGTGGGCAGCAGATGGGCGTTGACACCGCCCAGGTACTGGTACAGCGACAGGCCCGCCGACTCGGCTGCGGCGCGGGCAACTGCCAGCGACACGCCCAGAATGGCGTTGGCGCCGAGCTTGGTCTTGTTGGTCGTACCGTCCGCGGCGACCAACGCGGCATCGACAGCGCGCTGATCGAAGGCGTCGAGGCCCACGACGGCATCGGCACACTCGTTGTTGACGTGCTCGACGGCCTGCGAGACACCCTTGCCCAGATAGCGGCCCTTGTCGCCGTCGCGCAGCTCGCATGCCTCAAAGGCGCCGGTCGAAGCGCCCGAAGGCACCATCGCGCGGCCGAAGCTGCCGTCCTCGAGCACGACCTCGACTTCGACGGTGGGGTTGCCGCGGCTGTCGAGCACCTCGCGACCGTAGACATCCAAAATATCGCTCATGTTGTCTCCCTCTCACTTGGAAACGGGTTGAATGCTTGGCGACGCGGCTTACACGCTGCAGCGGCGCGAAGGTTCATAAGTTAGCCTTGTCGCACTTTTTGCATTATGCCCTAAGTTAGCCAAGGGATACAATCTTTTTAAAAAATAATGGGAGCGATAGGACAAGTCTGTCCCGTCGCTCCCGCGGTATTACTCCCCTGCCTTTGCTGCGTCCCACAGGTCGTTGAGGCCATGGGTCGAAAGCTCGGCAAGATCTACGTGGGCATCGGCCGCCATCTGCTCCATCGCAGCCCAGCGACGGCGAAACTTGGCCGTGCTCGCGCGCAGGGCGCTCTCGGCGTCGATACCCTCCTTGCGCGCGACGTTGACCAGGGCAAAGAGCAGATCGCCAAACTCCATTTCGCGCTCGGGCGTTCCGGGAGCCTCGGCCTCAAACTCGGCACGCTCCTCAGCTACCTCGTCCCACACGTCCTGGACCGTCTCCCACTCAAAGCCTACGGCAGCCGCCTTGCGCGACACCTTCTGCGCCTGCATCAGCGCCGGCAGGTGCGTGGGCACGCCGTCGAGCAGGCCCTCGGGCGCGGCCTCGCCTGCCGCCACGGCCTTGTCCTTGGCGGCCTTCTCGGCAAGCTTGACCTCGTCCCAAATCTTGAGCACCTCGTCAGAGTTATCGACATCCACATCACCAAACACGTGCGGGTGACGACGGATGAGCTTGGCGTCGATATCGCGCGCCACATCGGCCAGCGTAAACTCACCGGCGTCCGCCGCGATCTGCGCATGCAACACTACCTGCATGAGCACGTCGCCGAGCTCCTCGCGCAGATGCGCCGCGTCGTCGGTCTCGATGCAATCGAGCGCCTCGTAGGCTTCCTCGATCATGTTCTTGCCAATGCTCTGATGCGTCTGTTCGCGGTCCCACGGGCAGCCATCGGGCTGACGCAGGCGCCAGATGGTCTGCACCAGATGCTGCAGCTCAGCCGACGCGTCGACTAGCGTGGACAGATCGCGCGAGCCCTCGGCATTTTGCTGAGCCATATGCTCGGCCATGGTTAGTCCTCCTCCATGACCACGTGGCGGAACGCGCCGTTCTCGTAGACGCCGTAGCTGTGCGTGCCGTCCTTGGGAATGCTCACGCTGCCGGGGTTGAAGAGCCACAGGCCCGGGTGCGCGACGCTTTCCTCGTTAACCTTGACGTGCGTGTGGCCGTAGACGAGCGCGGAACCCTCGGGCAGCGCGGGCGCGTGGTCGACGCTGTTGTGCATACCGGCGCCAAAAACGTGGCCGTGCGTCAGGAACAGTTCACGGCCGGTCTCGTCAAACAACGTGGCGTAGTCGGCCATGACGGGGAAGTCGAGGACCATCTGGTCGACCTCGGCGTCGCAGTTGCCGCGGACGGCGATGATGCGGTCAGCCAGGGCGTTGAGCAGCGGAATCACGCGCTTGGGGGCGTAGTCGCGCGGCAGGTCGTTACGCGGGCCGTGGTAGAGCAGGTCGCCCAGCAGCACAATGCGGTCGGGCTGCTCGGATTCGATGGCAGTGCACAGGCGCTCGGCCCAGTATGCCGAGCCGTGGATGTCGGAAGCGATGAGGTATTTCATGGGGAGTCCTTTCGGAGTGGGGTTGATGGGAGCTGAATACGGGGTCCGGCGGATGTGGAGCCCATCTACCGTGTTACTCGAATCGCAGCGCCGCGCTCTGAGCCGCCTGCATCACGCGTTGGAGCGGCACGTCATGTTCGCGGGCAAGACGGGCGCAATCCTCGTACTCGGGAGCCGCGCGCTCGCTGCCGTCGGGCAGGGTCGCCACCTTAACGGACACCTCGCCCCAAGGCGTCGCCACCTGCTCAAAGCGACGTGGCAAGCAAACGCGCTCCATCACCTGGCGACGAATGCCGTTGGTCGTGGTTTCCAAAAAGATGATCGTCTGCAGACGGTCGATGTCCTCGTGCGAGCAGATCACCTGCAACTGCCATCCGGGGCGGCCCTTTTTGCAGTAAAGGAGCAGCCAGTGCACCTCGCGGGCGCCGGCCTCGCGCAGGCGGTCGGCGGCGTAGGCGAGCACCTCGGGCGACGCGTCATCGATGTCGCACTCCAGCTTGACGATAGTTTCGGGCGCATCGGTCTCGCGAGACAGCGGGGATGTGCTATCGCATGGCATACGGTCCGGCTCCTTTCCGCATGGGCTCGTTTTGTTCACTCAAACGCTAGCACATCGGACGTGGCACAGGCGTGACTTTCGTCCGTCGCCGCCCTCGCCCCTATCCAAACATGTACATCAGCCTCCAAACATGTCATTTTTTGCAGCTTTTGGAGGCTGATGTACATGTTTTGAGAGCAAGCGAGGCCGCACCGGCGCCGCGCAGCCTTTCCAATCGATTTCGAGCTCCGGCGTGCGCGGCGTGTTGAGAGCTGCGCCATTACAATGGAGCGGATTCGCCAAATGCAAAGGAGTCGCCATGCCCACCTGCCCGCTGGTCGATTGCCACACCCACACTTCGTTTTCGGATGGCCATGCCTCGTTTGAGGACAACGTTCGCGCCGCTGCTGCGGCCGGCTGCCGCGCTATGGTCTCGACCGACCATCTCACCCTGCCCGCCAGCATGGACGCCAACTGCGAAGTGCAAGTTGTCGAGGGCGACCTGACGGCACATCGCCTGGCATTTGAGGACGCCCGCAAGCTCGCCGCGCAGATCGCGCCGGAGCTCGAGCTTGTCTATGGCTTTGAATGCGACTGGTACGAAGGTTGCGAGCCTTTGGTTGAGCGCTGGTCCGCGGGTGCCATAGTGCGCTTGGGCAGCGTGCATTGGATTGGCAACCCAGGCGATATCATGGCCGGCGCCGCGGGCACGGCGGGAACGGAAAACGTCGCTCGTCCCGATACACCCGATTCGCGCTGCGGTTGGATCGACGACGACACCAACCTGCACGTTTGGGAAAACCTTGGCGTGCTCGGCGTGTGGGAGCGCTACGTCGACGACTGGTGCCGTGCTTGCGAAAGCTCACTCAACTTTGATGTGATGGCCCACCCCGACCTGGTCATGCGCTTTTCGAAGAAAGGCTTTGCGCCCGACTTTGACCCCGCGCCGTTCTGGCAGCAGATGGCCGAGTGCGCCCACGACACGGGCCGCCGCGTTGAGGTCTCGACCGCCGCGCCGCGCAAGGGCCTCGACGACTATTACCCCTCGACGGGACTGTTGCGTTGCTTTGCCCATGCCGAGGTACCCATCACCTTTGGCTCGGACGCACACCGCGCCTGCGACATCTGCTGGAACATCCGCGAGGCTCAGGCCCACGCCTACGACTGCGGCTACCGGGCCTTCGATATCCCCCACCCCACCGGCGAATGGCAACCCACACCCCTCGCCTAAGACTAGTCACTGGGGACGTTCTTAAATGACTAGTGGCGGCGAGCGTTGAGTTCGCCGGCCAGCTCATCGAGGGTGATGCCGTAGCGCTCGAGCGTCACGAGCAAGTGGTAGATCAGGTCGCCAGCCTCGTAACGAATGTGGTCGTGGTCGTTATCCTTGCAGGCCATGATCACCTCGCTCGCCTCCTCGGCAAGCTTCTTGAGCAGCTCATCCTCGACGTCGGTCAACAGACGCGCGGTATAGCTCTCCTGCGGCGACGCGTCGCGACGGCCATGAATCACCTCGGCCAGCCCCGTCAGTGTCTCACCAATATTTCCCGGCTGCACGTTAGCTGTTCTGACTCCCATGGTTATTTCCTCTCGTTACTGCAGCGTAAAGTAGGTACCGGTCTCATCGAACCGAGGCTTTGCGCCCTTTTTCTCAAAGAA
>CABUSE010000008.1 GCA_902494135.1 uncultured Collinsella sp.
GTCGACGCCGAGGCCGGCCCGCAGCCTACGACGGTTAAGCTCTGGTATGCCGCCGAGGACCTGCGCCTGGCGCGTGCGGTGTTCGTAAACCGCCTGTCGCGCTCCGAGGCCAGCTTTGCGACCACGATGGACCTGCTGCAGGAGCGCTTTGGCACGCGCCTGGGCGCCGTGACCCTTCCCTGGGGCGAGGGCGAGGACTTTGACGGCATTATCGACCTGGTGCGCATGAAGGCGCGCCATTGCAACGGCACCGAAGCCGTTGAGTCGGAGATTCCCGAGGAGTATCGTGCCCTGGCTGAGGAGGCCCATGACCACCTGTGCGAGCTGGTGGCCGAGGCCGACGATGAGCTGATGATGAAGTACCTGGAAGGCGAGGAGACGCTGACGCAGGAGGAGCTTGAAGGCCTGCTGTCGAAGGCGATCGCCGAGCGCATCTTTGTGCCGGTCTTTGCGGGCGATTGCATTAAGGAGCAGGGCGTCAACTCGCTGATGGACGACATCGCGACATACTTCCCAGCGCCGACCGACTATGGCGAGATGCCGCTCATCGACGGCGATTCGCTCAAGATTTCGAGTGACGATGACCGTCCGGTGGCGTTTGTGTTTAAGACCCTGGCCGATCCGCAGCAGGGCCGCATCAGCTTTATCAAGGTGCTGACGGGCACGCTTGAGCCGGGCCTTGAGTTGATCAACGCGCGCACTCGCAAGAGCGATCGTCTGGCTCACCTGTATGTGATGTGCGGCCGCGACATGACCGAGGTCGGTCACGCCTATGCCGGCGACATTATCGTGGCGCCCAAGTTGGCGGCAGAGACGGGTGACACGCTCTCCATTACCGGTAAGGTCGAGGCGGCGGCGTTTAAGTTTCCCAACTCGCAGTACCGCATTGCCATCGAGGCCGAGAACCGCGGTGACGAGGAGAAGCTCTACACGTTTATCGAGAAGGCGTGCAAGGCCGATCCGACCATGAGCATCGATCGTGACGAGGAGACCGGCCAGACCATTATCTCCGCCGTGGGTGAGGCGCAGGTTTCGGTCCTGCTCAACCGTTTGGAGGATCGCACCAAGGTCGTGGCCAAGAGCGTGCCGATCCGCATTCCGTATCGCGAGACCATCCGCCGCACGGCGAGCGCACAGGGTCGCCACAAAAAGCAGACTGGCGGTGCCGGTCAGTATGGTGACTGCTGGCTGCGCGTTGAGCCGCTCATCGGGCCCGACGGCACGAGCGATGGCTATGAGTTTGTGGACGAGGTCGTGGGCGGCCGCATTCCGCGCTCGCTGATCCCCGCCGTGGACAAGGGTGTCCAGGAGACCATGAAGGACGGCATCATTGCCGGCTACCCGCTCACGGGCATTCGCGTGGCTGTGTACGACGGCTCGTATCACAGCGTCGACTCCAACGAGATGGCGTTCCGCGCGGCGGCTCGCATCGGCCTGCGCAAGGCGTGCGCCGATGCCGATCCGGTGGTGCTGGAGCCCATCGAGGAAATTACGGTGACTATCCCCGAGAGCTACGCCGGCGCCGTGATGGGCGACATCTCGGCATCGCGCGGTCGCGTGACGGGCATGGAGACCGATGAGCGCGGCGACACCGTGGTCATCGCCCAGGCGCCGCTGGCCGAGCTGACGGATTATTCGACGCGTCTGCGCTCTATTACGCGCGGCACGGGCGACTTTACCATGAAGCCCGCCGGCTACGAGCAGGTGCCTTATGACGTTCAGGCCAAGCTGGTCGAGCGCTATGAGGAGGGCCGCGCCAAGTAGCGTGGGGCTTTGCCTGCAACATACATGCTGATGCAAGGGCCGCTCTGGGCAATCCAGGGCGGCCCTTTTTGATCCCCAGTGGGGTTGCAAATCGGTTCTTGTCGTGGCTTGGGGCTAGTCTCCCGAGGCCTGATTGCGGCCGGTGGCGTAGTCGATCTGCACATGCGGCTGCAGGTTATAGCAGTACACGTGGAAGCAGAGGGTCTTGCCGTGGTCCTCGACCGATTGCGCCTCAAGTCGCACGCCACGGCAGACAAGTTCCTCTTCGTTATACATGGGCGTGACGCGGTAGAGCACGTGGTTACCTGTCTCGCGGATATAGCCGAGAATCTGCTCCTCAAACGGCAGCATGCCCGTTTCGTTGAGATAACGCGTGCCGGTGAGGAGATTCTTGCGGTTGGCGTTTTCGCCGCAGAGCGACCAGGCGATGAGATGGCAGCGGTTGTAGAGGCTCTGGCCCGGAATAAAGTCGTAGCGCTGCTGGCGCCATCCGGCGGGATGGATGCGCGAGATATCGCCGCGCTCGCCTTGACCGAGTGATTCGGGGCCCACGCAGGCGAGCGCTTTGCGGGTGCGGCCCAGGCTGTCGAGCTTGGAGAACTTCTTAAAGCAACCCTCTTCTGTAGCGCGCTCGTATTCATCGAGTGTGAATGATGGCGTGCCGAGCGGGTGCGTGCTGTCGGCGCGCAGGGCAACATAGGGGTTGCCGGTGTAGTCGGGAATGCTGCTGAGGTATACGCCGCGGGCGCGGCCGAGGTCGGGGTTTTCGACCTCGTCGATGGGGGTGGCGGCGCTGTCCGCGGAGGCGTCGTCACCGGTGTCGGGTGCGGCAGAATCGGAGCCATCGCCAGAGTCTTGGCTATTTTGAGAGTCCGAGGAGCTCGCTGTTCCCGATTCGAGTCGGGCAACCAGGTCTGCCTCGTCGTCGGTGCGGCTGGGACTCTCGTCTTGCTTCTCGGCCAGGGCCGCCGCCTGCTCATCACTTTGCGGCGAGAGCAGTCTGGGCGCCCCGTCGAGCGACCCTGTGAACAACGCAAACCCCAGCACCACGGCGGTGCCGATGGAAAGTGCTTGCTTGTAGGCGGACTTGCGCGACATGGAGGCTCCTGGATGGACGGTTGGGAATCTACCAGTCTAGCAGGAGCCGGCAGGGGCCGTTCTGTCGAACAAATACTTAAGATTTGGGACAAACGCTACGGATTCAATTGCCTCATATTTGACGTATGGCTAGATCGAGGTGGAACCGAGCCAATTGAGTTTACATTCGAGAATGCGCTGCTCACCTGGCGTGCTGCTGCCATCGAGTAGCGCGAGGAGCATCTCGGCCGCCTCTCTGCCTTCCTGGTCGACGGGCTCGATGATCGTGGAGACGGTCGGCGTGGTGAGGTTGGTCCAGTCTTCGCAGTTGAGTCCCAAAAGACCGATTTGCTGCGGAAGTAGATGGGCCATGGGCTGGAGAGCCTTATAGACACGGGGAAGTGCCCACTGATTTTGCACGAAGATAAGGGTTCGCTTGGCGGGGTTGAACTTGTATTTAAAGTACTCGGTAAGCTCACCGACCGACGGCTTGTTGTGGTCGATGGGAATCGCTTTGTAGAGCTGTCCGTTCGCTGCCAGCGCCTCGGCATACCCCTGAAAACGCTCCATGCGGGTGCGCATTTCGGTCATGTTGGCGGCAATGGAAAAGAAATCTTCGTAACCGGCGTCGAGGAGTGCCTGCGTGGCGTTGTACACACCATCGTAAAGGTTGGTTTTGATCCAGCTGGTACCTGGGCTATAGATGGCCGCATCGAAAAAGACGACGGGCTTACCGGCGCGCTTGATGCGGTCATGGACGGCCTTGAAATTTGCCGTGGGCTGGATGATAAAGCCATCGACGCCCAGCGAGAGCATTTTGTCGACATACATGAGCTCGGTTTCGGGGTTAAAGTTGCTCGTGCAAACGACCGTCTGGTAGCCCGCGGGGAGCATGACCTGCTCCATGCCATTGAGAACGAGCCCCGCCCATTTGTTGGTGTTATCCAAAATGATGATGGCGATGACGCGGGTTTGTTTTCCGGTGAGCGTTTGCGCCTGGGCATTGGGAACGTATCCGAGTTCCTTAATGACGCGCGCGATTTTGTTCTGCGTCTTTTCGCTAAGTTTTTCTCGTTTGTCGTTGAGGTAATACGAGACGCTTGCCGTCGAGGTTCCCGCCTCTCGAGCGACGTCTGCGATCGTAACGCGCTGTTTTGCCACAGCGACTCCTTCCGACAGATGAGCATTTTCCAACATGATGACTTTGAGTCTTGGTGAGGGATACGCTTCGGTGAGCGACCCTTTCCTTTCATATGAGTATGCAACAAATGCGGTATACGGGTGGGGTTGAAATTTGTGACCGGCATGCGCATCTGCCGTCTACCGAGAAAATCAAATACTTCTTGACTTTTGAAATCGAGGGTAAAATCGCAGGATTCATTTTTGGTTAAACGCATAACTAAATTGCATAACCAACGCTCTGACCTGCGCGTTTACCGAAATAAGCTGGCATTAAGAAAAACGAGCACCTATATTGGTCTTGTCGAAAAGACAGCAAGTCCAAACGGCAGGGGATGCTCCGGAGGCCTCCGCAAACGGTGTCTTGCGCACGCAACTCTATGAAAAGAGGGAAGCAATGAAGATCGTAGGCGTTGCCGCCTGTACCGTGGGTATCGCCCACACGTATATGGCCCAGAAGGCGATTCAGGATGAATGCGCCGCCCGTGGCATCGAGTGCAAAGTCGAGGCTCAGGGTGGCCTGGGTATCGAGAACGAGCTGACGCAGGAAGACGTGGATTCTGCCGACCTGGTGCTCGAGTCCGTCGACGTGGGCGTCGAGAACGAGGATCGTTTTGAGCAGAAGATGGCCGAGGGAAAGTTCCTGAAGGTCGGCACCTCGGATGTAATCGCCGATCCGGTGAAGATCATCGACCAGGCCGTTGAGATTATCAAGGCGACGGGCGGCGCCGTTGACGCGCCCAAGGCCGAGGCCAAGGCAGAGAAGAAGGCCGTCTCCGCTGCCCCGCAGGCCCCGACACCGGCGTCCAAGCAGTCTATCTTTGCCGATCCTGGTAAGACGCTGCTCAATGCATTCAATACCGGCGTTTCCTATTTTATCCCCATCGTCGTTATCGGCGGCGTGTTCCTCGCCTTCTCGCTGGCATCCGGTACCGCCGGCGCTAACGGCATGGAGGTTACGAACCCGCTGATGGTGAGTCTTAACACCATTGGCATGGCCGGCATCTCCATGATGATCCCGGTGCTTGCGGCATACATCTCCTACTCGATGGCCGGCAAGCCCGCGCTCGCCCCCGGTTTTGTCCTGGGCTACCTGGTCAACAATGCGGTCGTTACCCCTAACGGCAACAGCGTTTCGACCGGCTTCTTGGGCGCCATGATCATGGCAGTTATCTGCGGCTACTTTGTCCGCTGGATGAAGACCTGGAAGGTCAACAACACCATCCAGACCATCATGCCCATCCTGATCATCCCGATTCTGACCTCGCTTGTCCTGGGCATGGCCTATATCTACATCCTGGCCACGCCGCTTGGCTTTGTGATGGACTGGCTTACCGGCGTGCTCGGTAGCCTGCAGGGCGGCTCCGCAGTTGTCCTGGGTCTGGTCATTGGCGTTATGACCGCCTTCGATATGGGTGGCCCCATCAACAAGACCGCCTCGACCTTCACCATGGCCATCATGGCCTCCGGTATCTACGGTCCTAACGGTATGTTCCGCGTCGCCGTCGCCGTTCCCCCGATCGCCTGTGGCCTCGCTGCGCTCATCGCCAAGAACAAGTTCGATGACGCCGACCGTCAGATGGGCATCTCCGCGCTGTTCATGGGCTGCATTGGTATTACCGAGGGCGCTATCCCCTTTGCGGTCAAGGACCTCGGTCACACCCTTCCCGGCATTTGCATCGGCTCTGCCGTGGGTGCGGCGCTTGCCGCCTTCCAGGGTATCGACTGCTACGTCCCGCACGGTGGCTTTATCGTCGCCCTTGCCACCAACAACGTCGCGCTGTTCTGCCTGGACATCGTGATTGGCGCCGTGGTCGCCGCTGCAATCCTGATTGCCATGAAGCCCACGCTCGACAAGCAGGCCAAGTAAACCTTTAAGGACTCCGGTTGTGCGGAGGGATGGATTTGACTCCGCACAGCCGCCCCTACACAACAAAATCCATCCGTACTGATAGGGCCCACATCTGGGTCCCAGGGAACTTTTGTCAAAAATCCTCTGGAGAAGGAGAACAAAATGTCCAACCTCACCATCCGTCAGGCCGTTCAGGGCATGCTCAAGCTGCAGGATAGCGGCGATCACGCAACCATGGTCGGCATTGGCCCCATGAGCCCCAATCTGATTCAGGCCGTGTTCGAGCTTGCCAAGGACGAGGATTTCCCGCCCATGTTTATCGCCAGCCGCAACCAGGTCGATATGGACGAGATGGGCGCCGGCTACGTCAACGGTTGGGACCAGACGCGCTTTGCCGCCGACATCAAGAAGGTCGCCGACGAGGTGGGTTACACCGGTCCGTACTACCTGTGCCGCGATCACGGCGGTCCGTGGCAGCGCGACGAGGAGCGTAACGCCCACCTGCCCGAGGACGAGGCCATGGAGCTCGCCCGCAAGTCCTTCGTCGCCGACATGGAGGCAGGCTTTGACCTGCTGATGGTCGACCCCACCAAGGACCCCTATCAGATCGGCAAGGTTATTCCGCTCGACGTGGTGCTTCGCCGCACGATCGATCTTATCGACTACCTTGAGCAGTACCGTCGCGAGCATAACCTGCCCGAGGTTGCCTATGAGGTCGGTACCGAGGAGACCAATGGCGGCTTGACCTCTACCGATAAGTACGAGGAGTTCATTTCTCAGCTGCAGCCCGAGCTCGAGAAGCGCGGCTGCCCCATGCCCACCTTTATCGTCGGCCAGACCGGTACGCTCACCCGTTGGACCGAGCAGGTCGGTCATTACAACTTCAAGAATGCCCGCGAGCTCGCCGACATGGCTAAGCGCTACGGCGTGGGCCTGAAGGAGCACAACGCCGACTATCTGGATGACGCGACGCTGCTCGAGCACATCCCGGCTCACGTGACGGCCTCCAATGTCGCCCCTCAGTACGGCACCGAGGAGACCCGCGCTTACCTCAAGCTCTGCGCTACCGAGCAGATTCTGGTCGACAACGGCCTGTGCGATGATCCCTCCGACCTGTATCACACGCTGCTGGTCAAGGCTATCAAGACCGAGCGTTGGCGCAAGTGGATGACCGGCGACGATGTCAACCTGCAGGTTGACGACATTCTGGCCGACGACGAGCTCAGCCTGAAGATTCTGGATGTCTCCGGCCACTACGCGTTCAACGATCCCGAGGTCAAGGAGCAGGTCGAGAAGCTCTATCGCAACCTCGCTGCCCAGGACATCGACGGCAAGCGCTTTGTGATCGAGCACATCAAGCGCCCGATCAAGCAGTACGTCGTCGGTCTTAACCTCAAGGGCGTCACGACCCGCATCGAGGCCGCTCTTGCCGAGTAAGTAGCTTTTCCTACGCGACGCCGGGCCTGGGGCATGTCCCAGCTGCAGGCCCGGCACATGGGACAAAGGGGCAGTCCCTTTGTCCCATTCTTTTGAGTTTTAGCTTCCTTTGAAGGGGTTCACCATGAAGTTCTTTATCGATACCGCCAATCTGGACGAGATTGCCGAGGCCAAGAGCTGGGGCTGCCTGGCCGGTGTTACCACCAACCCGTCCCTGTACGCCAAGACCGGCGGCAAGCTGGCCGACTTTGAGCCTCACATGCTCAAGATCGCCGAGCTTTGCGAGGGGCTGCCCGTGTCCGCCGAGTCCACCGCGACCACTGCCGAGGGCATGATCGAGGAGGGCAAGCGCCTTGCCGCCCTCGCCCCCAACATTGTGGTCAAGCTCCCCGTGTGCGAGGCCGGCCTCGCCGCCTGCCGCGCCCTGGCCGATGCAGGCGTGCGCGTCAACATGACGCTCGTCTTCTCGCCGACCCAGGCCTTGATGGCCGCCAACGCCGGTGCCCGCTACATCAGCCCGTTTGTGGGACGCTTCGACGACATCGCCGAGGACGGTATTTCGCAGCTCGATAACGTTGTGACCTGCATCAAGAACTACGACTGGACCGGTAAGAACGTCGACGACACCGTCGAGATCATCACCGCATCCGTCCGCACGCCCAATCACGTGACCCAGGCGGCGCTGCTCGGTGCCGATATTGCGACCGTCCCCATGGCTGCTCTTAAGAAATGCCTGCATCACCCGCTGACCGACCAGGGCCTTGCCTCGTTCGAGGCCGACTGGAAAAAGGTCGTCGAGGCACAGTAACGATGGTTCTGCCGGCCCAGCATTTGTTATGCCGGGCCGGCGTGCTCAAGAGAGGAAACTCCATGACCGATCAGGAACTGGCCAAGATTGCCAATGAGGTTCGCCGCGGTATTGTCACGGGTGTCCACGCCGCCAAGTCGGGGCATCCGGGCGGATCGCTTGGTGCCGCCGACATTATGACCTACCTCTACTTTGAGGAAATGGATGTCGACCCGGCGAATCCGAGCCGCGCCGAGCGCGATCGCTTTGTGCTTTCCAAGGGACATTGCGCTCCGGCACTCTATGCCGTGCTCGCCGAACGCGGGTTCTTTCCCAAGAAGGAGCTCGAGACGCTCCGCCATATCGGCAGCCGCCTGCAGGGCCACCCCAATATGAATGACACTCCGGGCGTCGACATGTCTACCGGATCGCTCGGTCAGGGTATCTCCGCCGCGGTTGGAATGGCACTCGCCGCAAAGCACTGGGGTGACAGCTACCGCGTCTACACGCTGTTGGGCGACGGTGAGTGCGAGGAGGGCCAGGTGTGGGAGGCGGCCATGTTCGCCGGCAACCACGGCTTGGATAACCTTGTCGCTATCGTTGACCACAATGGCCTGCAAATTGACGGCAGTATCGACGAAGTTAACTCTGCTATGCCGCTTGCCGACAAGTTCCGCGCCTTTAAGTGGCATGTGATCGAGCTTGCCGACGGTAACGACATGGCGCAGATTGCCGCCGCCTTTGCCGAGGCCCGCAAAGTGAGCGACTCGCCCGTGGCCATTATCGCCGAGACGGTGAAGGGCAAGGGCGTCTCCTTTATGGAAAACCAGGTGGGCTGGCACGGCAAGGCACCCAACGATGAACAGTTTGAGCAGGCCATGGCCGAGCTCGCAGCAGCAGGGGAGGAGCTCTAATGGCAGACATCAAGAAAGTCGCCACGCGCGTCAGCTATGGCGAGGCCCTTGTTGAGCTGGGCAATGAGCACGATGACTTTGTGGTTCTCGATGCCGACCTGGCCGCCGCCACGCAGACCGGTAAGTTTAAGGCTGCGCACCCTGAGCGCTTCTACGACGCCGGCATTGCCGAGAGCAACTTGATGGGGCTCGCCGCCGGCATTGCGACCACGGGCCACGTCGCCTTTGCGAGCACCTTTGCCATGTTCGCCGCCGGTCGCGCGTACGAGCAAGTGCGTAATTCCATCGGCTATCCGCACCTCAACGTCAAAATCGGCGCCACGCATGCGGGCATCTCGGTCGGTGAAGACGGCGCCACGCATCAGTGCTGCGAGGACATCGCGCTCATGCGCACGATCCCGGGCATGACGGTAATCGTTCCCGCCGATGACATCGAGGCTCGCGCTTGCGTGCGCGCCGCCTATGAGTTTGAGGGACCGGTCTACATGCGCTTCGGCCGCCTGGCAACACCGGTCATCAACGACCGCGAGGACTATGAGTTCAAGATTGGTCGCGGCGTGGTCGTGCGCGAGGGGTCCGATGTGACCATCATCGCTTGTGGCCTCATGGTCGCCGAGGCGCTTGAGGCTGCCGAGGCGCTCGCTGCCGATGGTATCGACGCCGAGGTTATCAACATGCACACGATCAAGCCACTTGATGAGCGCCTGGTGGTTGCCAGCGCCAAGAAGACTGGACGTGTGGTCACCGCCGAGGAGCATTCGATTATCGGTGGTCTTGGCGAGGCCGTGGCCTCGGTGCTCGCGGAACAGCATCCGGTGCCGATGCGACGCGTCGGCGTGCGCGATGTGTACGGCGAGTCTGGCCCTGCGGTCGATTTGCTGCACAAGTACGGTTTGGACGCCGACGGCATCGAAGCTGCGGTCAGGTCTGTGTTGTAAGGAAGGTTTCCATGGGATTTGTATCTGCCAACCAAGTGACGATCGGGTATACCGCCGCCTCGCGCGAGGACGCCCTGCATTATTTGTCTGAGCAGGCAATCGAGCTCGGCTTCGCCGATGACGCATCTGCCGTAGAGGCTGCCTTTATTGCTCGCGAGAACGAGGCCGAGACCGGCCTTGTCGCCGGTTTTGCCGTTCCGCATGCCAAAAGCGACGCGATTCACACGCCGGGCGTTGCCGTGCTTAAACTGGCCGAGCCCGTTGAATGGCCGAGCTTCGATGGGGTGCCCGTCGATGTTGCGCTCGCGCTGTACGTGCCCGCCGGCGAAGCTGGAACCACGCACCTGCGTCTGCTCTCCAAGGCTGCCGTGATGCTGATGGACGCCGGTTTTCGTGACAAGGTGCGCGAAAGCACCGATCCCGCCGAGATTGCCGAGCTCATCAATAGCGGGCTCGAAGGCTAGAACGGTCATCCCGTTCAATCAATTGATCCTTCTCCAAGGAAAAGGGCTGCGACGCCATATAGGTGTCGCAGCCCTGTTTGCGTTTCCCCAGATAAAACCTGCCAAAATAAACCTGTCCCTTTTTAGCAGGTCAGTTAACGAAGTCCAGGTTGAGCATATGCGAGCGAGCGGGCTCCGGGTGCGGTAAGGTGACGTGAAACAAGCGGCCGCTGACCTTTTGGTCGCGCCCGTGAAGTTGAACGTCAGATTGCCGTGCCCGGAGCCCGCGCAGCGCCGAGCAGTTGCGCCGTTTGTAAAACGGCGCAACCTACAGGTTCATGTTGCCGTGGATGTAGGGGGTGACCTCGAGGAAGATGTGGCCGCAGCCCAGCTCGCGCAGCGCGGACTCGATGACGGCGGGCAACGGGGTCTTACCCTCGTTGTCGACGGTGCTACCGCCGAGAGCGGCAATCTTGGCGACATCTGCGGGGGCGGCCTCGATATGCATGCAGCCACCGACCAAGCGCGCGCGAACCTGCGCCAAGTCAAGATCGTGCAGGTAATCCTCGCAGGCGCGGATTAAATCGACCTTCTCACGCGTAAGCTCCTCGCCCGTGGGGACACGTGTGGCAAGACAGGCTCCCGCCGGCAGGTTCCAAACGGGATAGCCCCATGTGCGCAGCAGCTCGCGCTCTTCGTCCTTGGTAAAGCCGACCTCCATGAGAGGGGAGCGCACGCCGAGCTCTTCTGCCGCGCGCATGCCAGGGCGGTAGTCACCGCGATCGCTTGCATTGCTGCCGTCGATGACGGTGGGAAAGCCGAGCGACTTGGCGTGGTTGACGATGGCGGTAAAGCCGGCGTGCTTGCAGTGGTAGCAGCGATTGGCATCGTTGCAGGCTACTTGGGGGAGCTGCAACTGATCCACCGAAAGATTGAGCACGGGGAGCTTAAAATGCGGACCCTCGTCGGCCTGCCCGTCAACGGACCGCTCAAACGAAGCTTGCTCGGGCGTGCCGATGAGCGGCGTGGTGAGGTGAACGAGAAGCGTGTCGGCAGGCATGATGCGGGCGCAGACCGCGGCCAAAAAGCTGCTGTCGACACCACCGGAAAAGCCGATGGCGACGCGTCCGTATGCCAAAAGCAGCTGTTCGAGCGCTGATAGCTTGTCTTGAAGCTCCTCTGCGGGTGCCGTGGTGTCTAAAATCATGAAACGATCCTTATCGTTGAGTACTCGATCGAAAACTATAATCCTAATGCGTTACTTGCCATAAGACTTCTATCTATGTAACGAAAGTGCAATATGGTATATACGTTATATACAAGTTGCCAAATGCGGTAGAGTTGCGGCAATGCGACAGCGAGAGTCGATGGGGGACCGATATGATCAAGGCTGTTATTTTTGACATGGATGGAACACTGGTCGATACCGAGCGTTTGGGGATTAAGGCCTGGAAGGCAGGCGCCGCTGAGCTGGGGCTCGCGATTGATGATGCCCTGATCCATCAGTTTATTGGCCGCACGCTGCCCGACGTCATGGACATCCTTGAGGCACATTACGGCAGCAGAGAAACCGCCGAGGCGCTCTATCATCGCCACAAGGAGATTCGCGACGAGATGGTCAAGACCGATCTGGAGCTTAAGGCCGGCGCCGCCGAGTGCATAGACGAGCTGCTGGCTGCGGGCTATCACGTGGGCCTTGCAACGTCGTCGCGCCTCGTTACGGCCGAGCGCAACCTTAAGATGGTCGGCCTCTTTGACAAGTTTGAGACGGTGACTTGCGGCGAGGACGTCGTGCATGGCAAGCCCGATCCCGAGATGTATCTGCTTGCCTGCGAGCGCGCGGGCTTTGTCCCCGAGGAATGTGCCGTGGTCGAGGATTCGCGCAACGGCTGCGTCTCGGGCATTACGGCCGGCTGTCATGTCTTTGCCGTCCCCGACATCGTGCCGCTGCCGCAGGACGTGGTGGATGGCTGCGAGGCCGTACTCGATACGTTGTTCGACCTGGCGGCGGCAGTCAAGGCCGTGCGCTAGACAGCTGCGGCGTTGAAACGAGCAATTGCCCACGTTTGCGCTTAAGCAAAAGGGGCCCGGCAATGGTCGGGCCCCTTTTGCTTAAGCGGCGACATAGCATACTCGCGGGCGTGCTATAGATACGCGCCGAGATTGATGGCGGTGGCTTCGGTTTGGCTGCTCGCCTGGGTGCTGGCGCGCTCCAGTAGGAACGGACGCACCAGTTCTTGGCGGTTGATATCCTCGGCGGCGGTGACTGCGGTGACGGTGCGCGCTGCAGAGCCGACGCGGATATGCTTGGTCTTTGCCGGGGCCTTGTTCTCGATTTGCTTCATGAGCAGTTGGACACCCTTGCGGCCAATCTCGTAGCCCGGGGGCGCTACCGTAGTGAGCGGGACCGATCCGCTCCAAGCGAGCGGGTTGCCATCGCAGCCCGCTACGCGTACTTGCCCGGGGACAGAGATGCCCTTGTCGACCAGTGCCGAAACGACACCCGAGGCCAGCACGTCGGTTAGACCGACGACAAAATCGGGGCGTTCGTCGGCGGGACGCTCGGCGATTTGGCTGCCGATACCATAGCCGTCGGCCGCCGTGTTCCACTCGCCGGCGTCAATGACTTCGATCTTGATGTCGGGATGTAGGGCGAGCGCCTTATGAATGCCAAGGACGCGCAGGGTGAGTTGCATAAATGCTGCTCTACCCACAACGGTGATATGGCGTGCACCGCGGGCGATGGCGAGTTCGGCAATGATGCGACCCTGGGCCTCGTTGTCGGCCGCTACGTAGTAGCCGGGCCCGGAGCAATGGATGTCCAGATGGACGATCGGCACGGGCATCTTGGTCATGGCGGGGTGCCAGTCGGGGGACGCCATGGGCTGAACCATGACGCCGGACATCTGGGTGCCCATAAAGTAGCGCAGGTAATGGTCCTCGAGAATATCGTCGTTATCGGCGTTGGCGATGAGCAGGTCGTAGCCGTGCTTGCGAGCCTCGTTGTGGGCGCCGCTGGCGATTTGGAGCGAAAAACCGTGATCGAGACGGGGGAGCACCAGGCCAAAGGACTTGGTGGCGCCGCCCGCGAGCTGACGAGCGCTTTGGTTGGGCAGGTAGCCCAGTCGACTGATGGTTTCGTTAATGAGCTTGAGGGTCTCGGGACGCAACTTTTCGGGATGGTTGAGCGCGTTGGAAACCGTGCCCAACGAAACCCCGGCTTCGCGCGCGACGTCGCTGATTTTAACCTTTGCCATAGCGGCCCCTTTGATGCGTTTCAAGTACAAGCCAGATTGTAGCATCGCCCGCCCCTGAGGTGTCAAAACCTGCCTATTAGGGACAGGTTTATTTTGGCAGGTTTTATCTGGGCAAACGATGCTGTCAGGCTAAACAACCACGAAGGCGCCTGCCCCTTCGTGCTGGGGTGTGTGTATCGAGTGGTATTCAAGTTGAGATACCACTTCTGGTATATCAGCTTGCGCCTGCGTGAGTACAATACTCGAACGTTATACGTCTCAGCGCCCCATGTGCGTGGACGTTTTGCAGTCACGCGGACGAAGGGATTTATCCTATGTGCGGAATTGTCGGCTACACCGGCTCTGATATTGCAAAGAACATCCTGGTCACGGGTCTTAAGCGTATGGAGTATCGCGGCTATGACTCCTCGGGTGTCGCGCTCGAGGTAGGCGAGGGCGCCGCGGCGCACCTCGATGTTATTCGCCGCGTGGGCAAGGTCGCGGGCCTGGAGAGCGAGCTTTCCAATATCGACAGCGACGCCACCTGCGGCATCGGCCACACCCGCTGGGCCACTCACGGCAAGCCTTCGGTCGTTAACGCCCATCCCCACACCAGCTGCGACGGTCGTATCGCCATCGTCCACAACGGCATCATCGAGAACTTCGCCGAACTGCGCGAGGAGCTGGAGGGCCGCGGCCATCACTTTAAGAGCGAGACTGACACCGAGGTCTTTGCACATCTGATCGAAGAGGCCTATGGCGAGACACATGACCTGATGGCCTCTGTGCGCGAGGCCTGCACCCACGTGGTGGGCGCTTATGGTTTGGCCGCCGTTTCCGCCGATGAGCCTGGCGTGATTGCCGTGGCCCGCAAGGATTCCCCGATCGTAGTCGGTGTGGGCGAAACCGGCTCCTATGTTGCTTCCGATGTCATCGCGCTCATCGACGCAACCCGCGACGTCGTGGTGCTTGAGGACGGCCAGTTTGCCAAGCTCACGCCCGCAGGCGTCGAGTATACCGACGAGGCCGGCAATGTGATTGAGCCCAAGGTTACCCATATCGACTGGGATTTGGACATGGCCGAAAAGGGCGGCTACCCCGACTTTATGCTCAAGGAGATCCATGAGCAGCCTCGTGTCGTACGCGATACCCTGGTGGGCCGCATGACCCCCGCCGGTGAGCTCGATATCGATGAGCTGGGCCTTTCGCTTGAGGAGCTCAACGACATCGACCGCGTCTACGTGATCGCTTGCGGCACCAGCTATCACGCTGGCCTCATTGCCAAGAACCTTATCGAGGGCTGGGCTCGCATCCCCACTGAGGTTGAGGCGGCTAGCGAGTTCCGCTACCGCAACCCCATTATCACGCCGACGACGCTTGTCGTTGCCGTGTCCCAGTCGGGCGAGACGGCCGATACCCTTGCCGCCATTCGCGACGCGCGCATCAAGGGTGCCAAGGTCTTCGGCATCACCAACGTGGTGGGCAGCCCCGTGGCGCGCGAGAGCGACGGTGTCATCTACACCAAGGCCAACAAGGAGATTGCAGTCGCCTCGACCAAGAGCTTCATCGGTCAGGTCGTGAGCCTCACGCTTTTGGCCCTGCTGCTGGCGCAGGTCAAGTACCGCTTGACCACCAAGCAGGCGCGCATGCTGTTCCGCGAGCTTTCCGATACAGCCGAGCAGATCCAGTGGATTTTGGATACCCAGACCGAGTCCGTGCATGAGGCCGCCCTGCTGTGCAAGGACGCGCAGTCCGCACTGTTCGTGGGCCGTGGCATGGGTGCCGCTATTTCCTACGAGGGCGCGCTCAAGCTCAAGGAGGTCAGCTACCTGCATGCCGAGGCATATGCTGCCGGCGAGATGAAGCACGGCCCCATTGCCCTGATCGACCCGGGCTTCCCTGTCATCGCCGTGGCCACCAAGAGCGCCACCTACGACAAGACCGTGTCGAACCTCATGGAGTGCAAGGCGCGCGGCGCCAAGGTCATCGTCGTTGCTACCGAGGGCGACGAGGAAATCAACAAGATCGCCGACTGCATCATTCGCGTGCCGGCCGTCCGCGACGTGTTCAGCCCCATTACAGCGAGCGTCCCGCTGCAGTTGCTTGCTCGTGAGGTAGCCATCCTGCGCGGTTGCGATGTTGACCAGCCCCGCAACCTCGCCAAAAGCGTCACCGTCGAGTAATCGAGTTCCGTCATCCTAACAACTGAGGCCCGACTCCGCGTCATCAGGCGGAGTCGGGCCTTGTTGCATTTGCCCAGATAAAACCTGCCAAAATAAACCTGTCCCTATTTGGCAGGTTAGCGGAGCTTGCTGGTCTCGAAGTACTCGGGATATTGGTCCAGGACCTCGGTCTGGTTGCGAAACATCATATGCAGGTGCTTGCTGACCAAAAAGCTCGCCTCGATAGGATCGCGACCGGCGATGGCGCGGCGGATTTGCTTGTGCTCGTTAACGGTCTCCTGATTGTCGAGCGTCTGCGTGGCGGCGCGCAGCCAGCGGAAGCGCTCCAAGTCGGCATTGGTCTCTTCGAGCCATGACCACACGGTGCTGCGGCACGCGATGCTAAAGATCATGCGGTGCATGAGGTTGTCGCTTAAAAAGAATCCGATGCGATCCTCTTCGGCCATGGCCTTTTCCTGCAGCGCGATGGCTCGGTCGAGCTGCTCGATGCCTGCCGAGGTAGCGCGGGCGCAGCACTCCACAATCACCTGCTTTTCAAGGTGTTCGCGAATATAGCAGGCGCTTTCGGCAAGGGTGAGGTTGATGGGCGAAACATAGGTGCCGCTTTGGGGCACGGTGCGCACCAGGCCCTCTTGCGCCAGACGCACCAGTGCCTCGCGCACAGGGGTGCGCCCCATATCCAAGTCGTCGCAAAGCTGCTTGACGCCCAGTTTTTCGCCCGGCTTGTAGTCCAGGTAAACGATTTTGCGTCGAATGGTGTGGTAGGACTGGTCCTGTAGGCTCATTTCCTGCTCGCCAACGTGCATCGATTCTTCCATAGCGCCTCGCAACTGTTCTATCACACTCATATGTCAGTTGTTAATTTTGCCGCGAATCAGCTCTCCGCGGTGGGTAATTCGACTGTTGCCTGAGAACCATTGTGGCATCTTAGTCTATGTTTGCGCAAGGCTGTGCTCAATGTTGCCGTATCATAAGCCGTCGCACACGTGAAATAGAAAGAAGGAATCCCATATGCAACTGGCGAATATCGTACGCGAGCGCTGGAAGGGCGTCCTGTTCTGCCTGATCATCGCTATCCCCGCGACGTTGCTCGGCAAACAAATTGAGGTGGTCGGCGGGCCGGTGTTTGCCATCCTCTTTGGCATGGTCCTGGCGCTCGTCTTTCCCAAGAATCGTCGCGAACAGCTCGCCGCCGGCGTCACCTACACGTCTAAAAAAGTCTTGCAGTACGCGGTTATCCTGCTTGGCTTTGGCATGAACCTCTCCCAGATTCTGTCCAAGGGCGCCCAGTCGCTGCCGATTATCGTGGCGACGATCTCGACCTCGCTTGTCATCGCCTTCGTGCTCTGCCGCGTCATGAACGTGCCGAGCAAGATCGCGACGCTTGTGGGTGTGGGTTCGTCGATTTGCGGCGGTTCCGCCATCGCCGCGACCGCACCCGTCATCGATGCCGACGATCGCGAGATTGCCCAGGCTATTTCGGTCATCTTCCTGTTTAACGTAATCGCGGCGCTCGTGTTTCCGACGCTCGGCGGCATGCTCGGGCTGACCAACGAGGGCTTTGGCCTGTTTGCCGGCACCGCCATCAACGACACCTCGTCCGTAACGGCTGCGGCGAGCGCTTGGGACAGCATGCATCCCGGCGCCAATGTGCTCGAGAGCGCCACGGTGGTCAAGCTCACCAGGACGCTGGCCATTATTCCCATCACGTTGGTCCTCGCATGCTGGCAGATGCATCTGGCACTCAAGGCCGGCGGCGACGCCAAAAGTACGTTCTCGCTTAAACGCGCGTTTCCCATGTTTGTGCTGTTCTTTGTGCTGGCGAGCGTGATCACCACGGTGTTTCAGCTTCCCACGTCCTTTACGGCTCCCATCAAGGAGCTGTCGAAGTTCTTTATCGTGATGGCCATGGCGGCTATTGGTTTTAATACCGATATCGTCGAGCTGGTCAAAAAGGGCGGCAAGCCCATCGCATTGGGTTTTTGCTGTTGGATTGGCATTGCGTGCATGAGTTTGGGAATGCAGCACGTGCTGGGAATCTGGTAGAGAAGAAGCTTATTTGCGTGCTAGTTGCTGGTGGGCGCATTCTCACGGTGGAGCGATAGGAGCTCTTGCGGGTATGGCTTGTCCGCAGGTTGATAGGTCCCGAAGAGCTCTTATCGCCCCGCCAGGATGGCGATGCGGGGCAATTCATATATTCGCAAGAAGGCACCGCAGGCCCTATAGTGTTTGGTGAACATTATCGTTCAATTTTGAAACACTTGAGATGCCGGGTCTCAGATGGGGCCGCGGCTGGAGACGGGGCGAACCATGGACAGCGATGCCAAGCTGCAGATTCTGATCGAGGCATTGTCCGCAGCCGGAGCATCGGCGCTGGCAATCGACGAGCGCGGTGGTGTTGTGATCTCGACTATGAGTGACGCTGTACTCGAGCAGGATATCGCTGCTTTTGTTTCCGAGCGTCTCGCTCGCGTGGGCGATGGGGCGCGCCTGGTGATGGGCCACGAGGGCGTGCGGTTGAGCTTGACGGTGCGCCCGACGGCCAAGGAGCACGGGGCGCTTTGGGTAGTCGTGGCGCATGAGGTGCGCGCCGCCGCTGCGCATGCGGGCATCGAGTGGCTCAATGCCGACGAAGTCGAGGCTCGTTACGAGTCGAGCGCGTACGGTATCGTCGAAGACGCGGCGGCGGTCGCTGCCCCCGTACGGGAGAGTTACGCACGCGGGGTGCCCCTTATGCTTGAGGGTGAACTGGGCGCGGGGCAGGACCAGATTGCAAAACGCCTGTACCTGGATGGACCCTATGCCGATCAGCCCTTTGTGTTCGTTGCACTCGATGAGCTTACGGATCGCGGCTGGCGCCATCTGCTTAAAAGTTCCGAATCGCCGCTTTTCCAAACGGGGCTGACGCTTTGCGTGAGCGGCTGGCATGCCGTTGGTCCCCAACGCCTGCGCGAGCTCGTGTCCGCAATGATCGACACGGCGCTCGCAACTCGTTGCCATGTGGTGTTGACGGCAAACGATATGCCGGGTGGTGGCGAAAGCGACCAGGCCGCCTTTGTGACCGAGCGCTTGGCATGTGCAGTGAGCGTGGCGCCGGCGATTGCCGAGCAGGGTGGCGCGTCGAAAAAGACTGCGTGCTATCTGAAGTATCTGGCAGATATGTTTAAGACGGGTGCCCCCATGTTGTCCGCCGCTGCGACAGAGACGCTCGATGCGTACCGTTGGCCCCGCAATTACCTGCAGCTGCGCGAAGTATCGGAACGACTCTATATATTAGTGGGGGCGGGTACGGTGGAGCGCGCCGTGGCGAAAGAGGTGCTTGCCCAGGAGGACGTTATCAAGACCGCGACCTTTGGCGCCCCGGCGCTCGAAAGCGATTTGTATATCTTGCGTCCCCTGGCCGATACCGAGCGCGATATCGCACGGTTGGTCCTGCAGCACCTTCACGGCAACAGGACGCGTGCGGCAGAGGTGCTCGGTATAAGCCGCACGACCTTATGGCGCCTGCTGAAGGACAACGACCGCTGAGCGAGGCGCCGTGACCGCGTGCGGCGCGTGTGATACAGTCCAAAGAAGCATGTTTCGATTGTGTTACGGCGTGCGGGGGAGTATGGCGGAGACTTCAAAAACGAACCGAACAAAGCGAAGTGCGGCGCCGGTCGGCCGGCGTACGACTTCGCGGACGTGGGGCAAAAGCGCCTCGGGGTTCGACGGCTCGTTCAAGCGCACAAAATATGGCTATCCTTCGGCAAGCGCTCGCTTGGCCATGCAGGCCGAGTCCTCGTTGTGGGGACGAAGGCGCGTGGTGGGCTCAAAGCTCAAACACGATGGAACGCTCGGCTACATTAGCCGTGGCGCTGCTCGCCGTGGCGGCCTCAATCCCGCAGGCTGGCATCGCTACGTTCCGATCGCGGTCGTTGTTGCGGTGATTGCCATCGCGCTCGCGGCGCTCGGATATGCCGGCGACGGCGCGAGTCTGGGCGCGATGTTCAAATCGCCCGAACTTGCGCATGCTGGCACGGAGCTTGTTGAAGGCGCACGAGACCAGACGGGTGTGGCGCCCCAGCGCGGCATGGTCGCAGTCGCTGCTACCATTGCCGATGCTCAAAAGGATGAAGGCGAGCAAAAAGCAGAGGGAGCGGCGCAGGCGAGTGATGACGGGGTGAATTCGGCTCCAAATCAAACGACATAGACCTGACGGAACATAAAATCGTCACAGCGAGGTGCCGTTTGGGGCTATAAGCGAACAAAAATCTAAAAATTGTTTCTTGTAGAGCTCTTTGGTCACAATTTGCAGAAAAGGGATATACTACTAAGCACTTAAAAATCTGCAAGCTGCAAGTTGAGGAGTACCTAACATGAAGAAGAGATTCATGGCAGCACTGAGCGTTCTCGCTCTTGCCCTGGCTCTGCCCGTGGCCGCTTTCGCCGCCCCGAGCCCGGCCAACACCACCGCCACCGGCGCCAACAACGTGACCGCGAGCGTCAACAACGCCAACGTCATGGTTGCGTCCACCACCAAGTACGCCGAGGGCACCCCTGCCGGCGCTAACGTGGTAGCTTCCTTCGAGATCAACGAGACCGTCGAGGGCACTGTTTCTGAGTCCAACCCGCTGACCGTCACCTTCACCCTCGGCAAGGCCTACGCCGGCGCCAAGGTCACCGTCTATGTCCAGCACAACGACGGTAGCAAGGAGACCCTGAACCTCACCGCCGACAATAACGGCAATGTTACCTTTAAGGTCACCAAGCTCTCCATCTATACCATCGTGGCTGAGAAGACCGCCGCTGGTGCTGCTACCACCGACAACGGCTCTAAGTCCCCGGCTACCGGCGTGAACACCACCGCTGTTGCCGCCGTGGCTGCTGTTGCCGCCGCTGGTGCCGCTTGCGCTTTTGTTGCTCTTCGCAAGAACAACTAGCACGCATACGGTTTCAACCGTAAGATTTGAGGACCCGTACTTGTGCGGGTCCTTTTTTTGGCCGATTTACAGGGTAAGGGAACACCATGGCACAGCAGCCGCAGGGCAAGCATATGGAAGTTAAGCATATGGGTGACTCGGACAAAAAGCGTCGCGCCACGATACTCAAGGGCGTTTTCGTAGTGTTGTTACTGGTCGCAGTCGGCTGCGGCGGCTACGTGCTCTATATGAATCATCTAGA
>CABUSE010000009.1 GCA_902494135.1 uncultured Collinsella sp.
CCTATCATCGCAGCGCTCGTTGGCATCGTTTTGGGTGCCATCGCCGCCATTGCCTACATGCGCACCGCCAAGCAGGGTAGTCTTCACGAGGCCGACGAAAAGATCCAGTCGGCACACGCACAGGCTGAGTCCCTGATCGGTGATGCTAAGCGTCAGGCCGAGACCCTCAAAAAAGAGGCTCTGCTCGAGGCTAAAGAGGAGATCATCAAGAACAAGCAGGCCGCCGAGGCCGAGGACAAGCAGCGTAAGAGCGAGATTCGTACGCTCGAGAACCGTGTGATGCAGCGCGAGGAGTCCCTTGATCGCCGAAACGACGCTCTCGACAAGCGTGAGCACCAGCTGTCCAGCCAGGCCGGTCAGGTCGAGAAGCGCTCCCGCGAGCTTGAGGAGCTCTGCGCCAAGCAGACCTCCGAGCTCGAGCGTATCGCCGACCTGACCCGTGAGGACGCCCACAAGGAGCTCCTCGATAAGGTTCGCGGCGAGGTCACCCACGAGGCTGCCACGATCATTCGCGAGTCCGAGCAGCAGGTTCGCGCCGAGTGCCACAAGACCGCCCAGGAGATTCTGTCCCTGGCGATTCAGCGCTGCGCTGCCGACCACACAGCCGAGGTCACCGTTACCTCCGTGCACATTCCCTCTGATGACCTCAAGGGCCGTATCATCGGTCGCGAGGGTCGCAACATCCGGACCTTCGAGCAGGTTTCCGGCGTCAACCTCGTGATCGACGACACGCCTGAGACCGTCGTTCTTTCGAGCTTCGACCCGGTCCGTCGTGAGACCGCCCGTGTTGCCCTCGAGAACCTCATTGCTGACGGCCGCATTCACCCCGCCCGCATTGAGGAGATGTATCACAAGGCTGCCGACCTGGTTCAGCAGCGCGTGCGCGAGGCTGGCGAGCAGGCTGCCTTTGATACCGGTATCCACGACCTGCACCCCGAGATCGTCAAGACCCTTGGTGCCCTGCGCTACCGTACCTCGTTTGGTCAGAATGTGCTTCAGCACTCCCTCGAGGTTTCCGATCTGTGCGGCGTGATGGCTTCCGAGCTTGGCCTGGACGTTGTGACCGCTAAGCGCGCCGGCCTGCTGCACGACCTGGGCAAGGCAATCGACCACGACGTCGAGGGCCCGCATGCCGTCATCGGCGCCGAGCTTGCCCGCCGTTATGGCGAGAAGCCCGTTATCGTTCACGCTATCGAGGCTCACCATGCCGATGTCGACCCCAACACGGTGCTCGATGTCCTGGTACAGGCCGCCGATGCCGTCTCCGCCTCTCGCCCCGGTGCCCGTCGCGAGTCTGCCGAGAACTACATCAAGCGTCTTGAGAAGCTCGAGGAGATTGCCAACTCCCATGAAGGCGTCGAGCGTACTTATGCCATGCAGGCTGGTCGCGAGGTCCACGTCATGGTTCAGCCGGACAAGATCTCCGATGCCCAGTCCACGGTCCTGGCTCACGATATCGCCCATCAGATCGAGGAAGAGATGGAGTATCCCGGTCAGGTGCGCGTCGTCGTGATTCGCGAGAGCCGCGCTGTCGATATCGCTAAATAACATGAGCGACGCGAACGAGCTCATCTCATTTATCGCGTCGATGTCGGGGGAGGGCAACCTTCGCGTCGAGGAGAACCTTGGCGAGGGGTATGTCCGCCTCCGCGTTTCGGAGGCCGAGCGGCGCCAGGCAAAACACGACATTCAGCATGTCGAGGATATCGTCATCGAAATGCTCCGTAATGCTCGCGATGCCGGCGCCGACAAGGTCTATCTCGCCACGACCAAGGAAGATGGCGTCCGCACGCTTGTCTTTCTGGATAACGGTTCGGGCGTTCCGCAGGATATGCAAGAGCGAATCTTCGATGCCCGCGTTACCTCCAAGCTCGAGAGCATGAAGATGGACCGTTGGGGCGTTCACGGTCGTGGCATGGCATTGTTTTCGATCAAGCAGAACACCGACGAGGCCCGTGTGGTCACGTCCGGCGTCGATCTTGGTTCAGCCTTTAAGGTGAGCGTTGCAGCCGACCGCCTCAGTGAGCGTGCCGATCAGTCCAGCTGGCCCCAGGCCGTCAAGGATGAGGACGGACGTTATGTCTGTGCTCGCGGCCCGCATAATATTATTCGCGCTGCCTGTGAGTTTGCGCTCGAGGAGCTGCGTGGTTGCGATGTCTATCTTGGTTCTCCGTCTGAGATTGCCGCGACCCTTTATGCTCAGGCGTCAAGTCGGCTCGATACGTCTCGTCTCCTGTTTATTGATGACGAGAGCGAGCTTCCGGTTGTCGATCGTTTAGGCCTTGCCTCTGATGCCGAGGACTTTATTCGTATCTGCTCGGGTTTGGGTCTTGAGATGTCCGAGCGCACGGCACATCGCATTTTGGCAGGGCAGATTAAGCCCGTTCGCGGTGTGACCGCGCGTCTGCTGCGCGAGCGTGATTCGTCCTCGCATGCGCCGGCTCCTGTCGATCTCGCGAAGGATCGTCGCGGGCTTCGTATTGCCAAGGATGACATGGCACAGTTTTCGCGTGCTGTGGAGCGCGACTTTAATGACCTTGCCGCCCGGTACTATCTCAACCTTTGCGGCGACCCAAAGATTCGCGTTTCGCGTGATCGAATCACTGTGACCTTCGATCTTGCCAAAGAGGAATAGTGCCTTTACCGAGTCCACTCGGTACGATACAGTTATTGCAGTTAAAACGTACTTTTAAACGCAGGAGTTTCTTCATGGATTGCCTGAAGGTATCAAGCAAATCATCGCCCGCGTCCGTTGCCGGCGCCATCGCCGGCATGGTCAAGGATGGTGTGCCCGTCAACATTCAGTGTGTCGGCGCCGGTGCGGTCAACCAGGCCATAAAGGCTGTGGCTATCGCGCGCGGTTTTTTGATTCCAACCGGTTTTGATATTTCCTGCGCGCCCGTGTTCTCCGACATCCTTATTAACGGGGAGTCGCGCACGGCCATCCGTCTTTCTATTTACGTTCACCAGATCAATCGAGCTGCTATGGATAACGTCGTCATGGATGATGTTAAGCCTGTGGCATAGCTTCTGCTTGCCTCGATTCGCCCCCCCTCTCCATCGTTAGGACTTATGCACATGGACCAGCGTTCCGTACGCGATATTCTTGCCGGTAAAACCTACTTTATCCGCACCTTTGGCTGCCAGATGAATCAGCACGACTCTGAGCGCGTGAGCGGTCTGCTCGATTCGTATGGTTGCCTCATGGCGCTCGATCCCGAGCATGCCGATATTGTTGTCTTCATGACATGCTGCGTGCGCGAGGCCGCCGATACTCGCCTGTACGGTCAGTGCAACTCTTGTAAGAGCCTCCCGCCCTCACCCTCGGGCAAGCGTGTGGTTGCCGTTGGTGGTTGCATCGCGCAGCGCGATGGCGAGGGCCTGCTCACCAACGTCGATAACGTCAATGTCATCTTTGGTACGCATTCCATCGCACATGTGGCCGAGCTCATTGCCGAGGCGTTCCTTGATGGCAAGCGTCATATCCGCACCAATGAGCATGAGGATACGGATGCCATGAGCATGCCGTGGCATCGCGAGACCCAGTATCACGCCTGGGTGCCCATTATGACGGGCTGCAATAATTTCTGTACCTATTGCATCGTGCCGTACGTGCGCGGTCGCGAAAAGAGCCGCCCCTTCGAGGAAATTGTCGACGAGGTGACCGGTTTGGTGCGCCAGGGCGTGCGCGAGATTACGCTGCTGGGCCAAAACGTTAACTCATATGGTCGCGATCTGTTTGGCAAGCCGCGTTTTGCCGATCTGCTGCGTGCCGTGGGTGATACGGGTGTGGAGCGCATCTTCTTTACCTCTTCTCATCCTAAGGATCTGCTGCCCGAGACCATCGACGCCATGGCCGAGACGCCCGCCGTCATGCCGCAGCTTCACTTGGCCGTTCAGTCGGGCTCCACGCGTATCCTCAAAGAGATGAATCGCCGTTATACACGCGAGGACTATCTGGGCCTGGTCGATCGCATTCGCAACCGCATGCCCGATATCGCGCTCTCGACCGATATTATCGTTGGCTTCCCGGGCGAGACTGAAGAGGACTTTGAGCAGACGCTCTCACTTGCCGAGACGGTCCGCTATGCTCAGGCCTATACCTTCATCTATTCCAAGCGCGCCGGTACCCCGGCCGCAGAGATTGACGATCCTACGCCGCATGAGGTTATTCTCGAGCGTTTCAACCGCCTGGTTAAGGTTATCGAGACTACGGCACACGAGTATAACCAGGGTGAGCTTCATACTGTGGTGCCGGCGCTCATTGAGGGAACGAGTAAAAAGAACGACGCGGTCCTGCTGGGCAAGAGTCCCAAGAATCAGACCGTGCATGCGCCTATCCCCGAGGGTTACAGCATCGATCAGCTTGTTGGCAAGATCGTTGATGTTGACGTTGACGTTGCCAAGACCTGGTATTTGTCCGGCTCCGTTGTGGGCGAGCCGCGCTAATGGTTTCTCCCAGGGCAGGACTTTCCGCCGTTGCGATCGTCGGTCCGACGGCGGTTGGTAAGAGTGATGTTGCCGACCGTTTGGCAGCTCGTCTTTCGTCCGAAGTGCTGTCGTGCGATGCGATGCAAATCTATCGCGGCATGGACATCGGTACCGCAAAGATGGCGCCCGATGAGTGTACGGTGCCGCTGCGTCTCGTCGACATTGTAGAGCCGGGTGTGGCATATTCTGCTGCGCTTTATCAGGCTGACGCTCGCGCGCATGTTGAACGTCTCCTTGGTTCGGGTTGCCTGCCGGTTTTTTGCGGAGGTACGGGGCTGTATCTCAAGACCGCCCTCGATGAAATGGACTTTCCTTCGGGTGAACTTGAGGACGATCGTCGTATGGGCTATCAGGAGCTTGCCGAGCGTATTGGCGAGGAAGAGCTGCATGCCCTGCTTGCCGAGCGCGACCCAGAATCGGCTGCTGTTATTCATCCCCATAATGTGCGCCGTGTGATTCGTGCGCTCGAGATGCATGATGATGGTATCTCCTATGCACAGCAAAAAAGTCAGTTTAGTGTTCCGCGCGAGCATTATCATGCTCTATGGTTTGGTCTGACGCGTAATCGCGAGGTGCTCTACGAGCGCATTAACCTGCGCGTCGATCTGATGTTTGAGCAGGGTCTTGTCGATGAGGTTCGCGGTCTTATGGACCAGGGGCTGGGAGATGCCCTGACTTCGATGCAGGCAATTGGCTATAAAGAGATCATTGATGCTTTCAATGGCGTGATTTCTATGGATGAGGCTCGCGAACTCATCAAGATGCGTTCGCGTCGCTATGCCAAACGTCAGCTTTCGTGGTTTAAGCGCGATGACCGTATCGTGTGGTTTGATATGGACGAGTTTACGATCGATGAGGTCGTTGAGGACATCCTGCATCGTATTGAGGCTGCCTAATGGCCCGTTTCCCCCTTGTTCCCACGGCACCCGAGCCCGAACGCGCCGTTCTTGTCGGAGTTGAGTGGCGCGATAACGCCTGGCCGCTCGATCGTTCGCTTGACGAGCTTGAGCGCCTGGCCCATACGGCTGGCGCCCAGTGCGTGGCGCGTTTGTCACAGTGTCTGGTTAAGCCGTATCCAAAATCGTTTATCGGCTCCGGTAAGGTTGAGGAGCTTTGCGGGCTCGTACATCGTATGGATGCCGATGTTGTTATCTTCGACGACGATTTAACGCCTTCGCAGCAGTCGTATCTTGAGAAAGCCGTGGGCGAACCGGTTAAGATTATCGACCGTACGGCGTTGATTCTCGATATCTTTGGCCTGCACGCTCAGACCCGTGAGGGCCGCCTGCAGGTGCAGCTAGCCCAATTGCAGTATCTATTGCCCCGCTTGCGCGGTATGTGGAGCCATCTTGCTAAAGAGCAGACACGCGGTGGCATTGGTTCGCGCTTTGGCCAGGGCGAAAGCCAGCTCGAGGTTGACCGACGTTTGATTCGCAACAAGATTGCCGCGCTTCGTCGCGAGCTTAAGCAGGTTGAACAGCGCCGCGATGTCCAGTCAAAGAGTCGTATCGAGTCGCCGGCGTTTCGCGTTGCCTTAGCCGGTTATACCAATGCCGGTAAGTCGACGTTGCTCAATCGCCTGACCGGGTCTACGGTGCTATCACAGGATAAATTGTTTGCCACGCTCGATCCGACGACGCGCTCGTATCGCTTGCCCGGTGGTCGTGGTATGACCATTACTGATACCGTTGGCTTTATTCAAAAGCTACCGCATGGTCTCGTTGATGCCTTTAAGTCCACGCTGTCTGAGGTTCTTGGTGCCGACCTGATCCTTAAAGTTGTGGATGCCTCTGACGAGGACTACGAGCGCCAACTCGAGGCAGTCGATCGCGTTCTTGACGAGATCGGTGCCGGCGAGCGTTTGACGCTTACGGTGTTCAATAAAATCGACCTACTCGATAGCGTCGATCGATTGAGTTTCCGTCGTCGCTATCCCGAGGCCGTGCTGTTTTCAGCCCAGACGGGCGAGGGGCTCGACGATCTCGTCGACCGTATTGCTCGTGAGGCAGCTGCCACCGATGTGTTGCTCTCCGCTGATATCCCGTATCGCGAGGGTGCCCTCATCACGCTGGTGCATGAGCAGGGAACCCTTCTGCATGAGGAATATCTCGAGGATGGCGTTCGCATTGTGGCGAAGTTGCCGGCCCGAATCGCGCCGCGTCTTGAGCGCTATCGTACGGAATAAATGAGCTCTAACACGCCTAGAATGACAGGTTGATGGAGCAGATAGAACGGCAAGGCATGCCGACCGAGGGCTGCGAGCACCGGGATGGGATTAGCGTATGCCCATGCTGGCGCTTCAAGGCTTGATGCTTGTGCTGCCTGGGCAGCAAAAAAGCCGGTAAGGTACATAAAGACAAACGGAATGAGCGGATAGTAGTCTCCCGAAACAAAACCCGGGCCCGGGAATCCAAGCCATGCCAGGTAGGGGAGTGGGTAGACCGCTTTTGGAATGCCCCAGGTTAGGGCAAAAAGAACAAGGCACGCTGCGATGCCCCACGAGCCCGGCATTTTTTGAAGTAACGGACGGGTGAGTGCAACCACCGCGGTGCACGCCGCCATGCAATAAATGATGCCAAAGTTTACCGAATCGTCGACTGATACCAGTGTAGTTGCAATCCATACGACCAAAGCTGCGGCCGCGTACTTGAGGGCGCGCTTAACGTTATTACGCGAGAGCGTGCACATCCAACCGGCGATAAACAAAAATACCCAGCTGATACTTGCGCGCCAGATATCCTGGAAAACCGTTTCGGTAAACCATGGCATATCCCATCTATATAGGTAGGCCAAATCGTAGCAGGCGTGAAAACCTGCCATCGACAGCATAGTAACCCCGCGGACGGTATCAAATATGGTGATGCGTTTTTGCATTACGAGAACCGGCGCATTAACCCGACAACCTTACCCAAAATAACGGGGTTCGTCGCATAGATGGGCTCCATAGTGTCGTTCTCGGGCTGCAAGCGCACGCGCCCCTGCTCCTTGTAGAACGTTTTGACAGTCGCCGAGCCATCGATCATAGCCACGACGATTTCACCGTTCATCGCGCTCTTTTGCTCGCGAACGATAATGTAGTCACCGTTGTAGATGCCGACATTGATCATTGAGCTGCCGTGCACTTCAAGGATAAAGGAGCCCTGGTCTGTGGCGATTTCGGTCGGGATGGTAAAGGTGTCCTCGATATTTTGTTCGGCCAGAATGGGAATCCCAGCCGCGACGCGACCGACGAGCGGCAGCGAGACCGTTCCGCGGGGCGCCGTGGGTTCATCGGATTTGGAAATCGAAACAGAGGATCCGTCCTCATCAAAGAGCTCTAGGGCGCGAGGCTTGGTGGCATCGCGCTTGAGCAGTCCTCGAGCCTCCAGGGCAGAGAGATGAGCATGCACCGTGCTGGGGGAGGAGAGGCCTACGGCCGATGCCATCTCGCGCACACTGGGCGGATAGCCCTTCTCCTGCTGATATTCCTTGATGAAGTCGTAAATCTGCTGCTGACGCTTGGTAATTTTGCGAGCCATCAGGGGATCCTCTCTGCCAATGTCAAACAAATGTTCGATTATTGCTTGACAGGAACAACTGTTCGAAGATAATAATAACCGAACATTCGTTCTCGCGCTAGACATTTTTGTCCGCGCGGCTTGATAAAACTGTTCTCAGCAAAACACGCGAGAGGAGAACATGATGAAAGCAACGAATATGGTCCAGGGAAACCTCGCCCTTAAGCTCGAGATGCCTGCGGAACCCACTTTTACTGTTGTTCAGGGTGGCCGCTCCGGCTTTCAGCCTTTGACCGTAAAGTCTGCTCGCAATCAGCAGGCTGCAGTCGCGCCGGCCCGCGTTGCCCTGAAGGTTCCGACGATTGTCGCTGTTGCCGTTTCGCTTACGCTCTTCTTTGTCCTTGCTACGTCGGTCTTTAGCGCTCGCCACACCGCGTATGCCGAGTCCGTTTCCAACGTTACCTACGAGACCATTCGCGTTCAGCCTGGCGATTCTCTTTGGTCTCTTGCCGAGGAATATCCTATCGAAGGCCTTTCCACGCAAGAGACTTCCGACATGATCCGTAACGTCAATCATCTGGAGCATGGTTCGCTCGCCGCCGGTGCGCATCTTAAGGTTCCTGCTCGTTCGTAATCATTATCGCGCTGCGCATGGTACCCTTGTTATCGTTTAAGAGGAGGTACCATGCGCTGTCCCAAATGCGGCAAGGCACATACCCGCGTCGTTGATTCCCGTATGCAGGAGTCAAATAACACCATTAAGCGCCGTCGCGAATGTTGCTCGTGTAACTACCGCTTTACAACGTTCGAGCGATGTGAAGATCCAATCGAGGTTATTAAGTCAGACGGAACCAAGCAGCGGTTCGATCGCAATAAGCTGCTCGTCGGCTTGATGCGCGCCACCATCAAGCGCGATATCGACACTAAGAAGCTCAATGAGATTATCGATGACATCGAGGTCGAGCTGCGCTCTCGCACGCTGACGGCCGTTACGTCCCATGAGTTGGGTGACATGGTACTCAAGCGCTTGGCCAAGATCGACAAGGTGGCGTACATCCGCTTTGCCTCGGTCTACCGCGATTTCAAAGACGTCGATGAGTTTCTGCAAGAGCTCGACAAGCTAAGGTGATTCCATGTCCAACATTACCGTCAACATAAAGCGTCTCGACCCCACCGTCGAGCTTCCCAAATACGCCCATCCCACCGATGCCGGCTTGGATTTGCGCTCCAACGAGGACTGCGTCTTGAAGCCCTTCGAACGTCGTCTGGTCTCTACTGGGCTGGCCATCGCCCTGCCCGATGGCTACGCCGGCTTCGTGCAGCCCCGCAGCGGCTTGGCCATCAAGCAGGGCCTGTCTATAGTCAACACGCCGGGCCTCATTGACGCCCACTACCGAGGAGAACTCAAGGTTATCCTCATCAACCTGGACCCCTCCAACAACATCCAAATCAACAAAGGCGACCGCATAGCCCAACTTGTCATCCAAGAAGTCCCCACGGTCAACCTCGTAGAAGTAGAAGAACTAGACAAAACCGACCGAGGCAACGGAGGCTTCGGCTCCAGCGGCGTCGCTTAGGGGCGCTCGTATCCCTCCCGCCCGTCTCTCACACATATCATTCCATGCTCAAACATTCTCGCTTCGCTTCGCTCGCTGCGAAACTGCGCGTGGAACGATATGTGTGAGAGACGGGCGGGCGGCTACTCGCTTGAAACAATATTTACTTTTCTAGTAAGCCGACGCTACAAAGGGACCGTCCCTTTGTAGCGTCGGCTTACTGTATTTATATTTTCTGGTTCCCCTTTGCAGATTTTACTGGTGGGGAATCTGGTATAGCTGCTAGTACGTTAACGCAGCTAGCCTGCGGGAGGCCCTATATATCGTCCCGCGCGCAGTTTCGCAGCGAAGCGAGAATGTTTGAGCACGGGATGATATATAGGGCCTCCCGCAGGCTAGCGGACATTAAGACCCTAGCGAATATGCGCGGGTTTATCGCCCCAGTAGAAGCGGCAGAAGGCTCGTTTGCGCTTTTGGGGCTTGCCTACGAGCTCCATGGTTGCGATGGCGATGTCTTTGGCAGCGTGAGGGCGGCGTAGTACTTCGCCGTTGATGAGTAGGGCTTTGAGTGATTCGGGATGGTCGTGCAAGTGACGTAGGGTTACGATGAGTTCTCGTGCGGTGGTGACATGCATGCTGGCGCCCATGCCGGTGAGCATCGTGGTGTTGGCCTTTTCCTGACCGTATGATTTGCCCAGTAGGATCATCGGCAGATGCGCGCACAGGCACTCAGTGACGGTGAGCCCGCCCGATTTGAGGATTGCCAGGTCGCAGCCGTGCATGAGGGCTGCCATGTCGTCCACGTAGTCCAGAACCGTGACGTTCTCGAGCTTCATGGCATCGAAGAGCGTCTTCAGCCGGGTGGCATACTCCACGTCTTTGCCGGGCAAAAAGACAAAGTGCATGTCTTCGAAGCCGCGCAGGAAGGGGAGTGTGTGGTCCATCGCCGCGCGAAAGCGGACGTAAGGCTGAGGCAAACTGGCACCGGCCATTACCAGCACGACGGTCTTGTCGGTGGGGAGGTTGAACTTTGCGAGCTCTTCCTCGCGATCGTAATCCGTGTCGAATCCGGCGCGAATAGGAATGCCGGTAATGCGAATCTTTGATTCGGGTACCTTGCGCGGACGCAGCGTTTCGGCCATAAATTCGTTGGCAACACAGAACAGATCGGTGTCCTTGTGGGGCCACCAGCCCTCGACTTCGTAGTCGGTCGGTACGCAGATGACCGGATAATCGATACCCGTAATTACGCGGGCACCCACGGCAACATTGGCTGCTGTGATGTGCGTTGCGACCACGGCTATGGGCCTGCGGCTACGAATATATTCGTTGAAGGCGGGGAACATAATTCGCGACCATGCCGTGCCGCCACCCCAGAGAAGATGTCCCGTAAGCGTATATCTCCAGGTCAGATCGTAAATGGGGCGCGTGGCTCCTGTAAAAGAAGCCGCGGTCTTATTGCCGTCGAATTTAATACGTCCAAAATCAAGGATATCGAGCACTTCAATCTCAACGTCCTCGGGGATGCCATTGGTGCCGCGGATGAGGTCGAATGCCTGCGCAATCGCATTTGCGGCGGCCTTGTGACCCGAGCCGACCGAGGCGTGCACGATGGTCACGAGAGGTTTTTGCTGAGCCAAGAGCGTGGTTTGCTCCGATTGGGGAGTGGCCGGCATGGGCAGGGGAGCGTCGTCGCTCGTCTGCGTCTGATCCATCGATAACTCCCCTTCGACGTTGTAACACGGATTTATCATTGTAGTGCATGAGTGTCACGTTCACGTAAATTTGGGTATGAGCGCAAAGAACGACAACGTTTCGACGAGAGGACTCTTTATGACTACCGACCAGAGGATCGATGTTGCGATTATCGGTGGCGGTCCCGCGGGTTATGCTGCCGCCATTTATGCGGCGCGCGCCAACCTGACGACGACTGTCCTTGAGCAGGGCATGTCGGGCGGACAGATTGCCACGAGCAATGAGATTGAGAATTATCCTGGCATTCCGCTACTGAGCGGTGCCGAACTTGGTGAGCGGTTCCAACAGCATGCTGAAGGCCTGGGGGCTCAGGTTGAATGGAGTATGGTGACGGGCGTCGATTACGATGCCGATGCGGCTCAATTTACCATCCATCATGACATGGGCGACACAGCGGCCAAGAGCGTCATTGCGTGCATGGGCGCCACGCCGCGTCCTGCGGGTTTTGTTGGCGAGGACACGTATCGCGGTCGTGGCGTTTCGTACTGCGCGACGTGTGACGGCATGTTCTTCCGTGGCAAACAGGTCTTTGTTATTGGAGGTGGCAATTCGGCATGCGAGGAGGCGCTGTTCCTGTCCGACATTGCCAGCAGCGTGACCATCGTGCTGCGTCGCGATCAGTTCCGTGCACCCGAGGGCGTTGTGAATAAGGTGCTTGCTAAGGACAATATTTCAGTTAGGTACCAAACTAGTATTGTTGAGCTTTCTGGCGAAACGATGCCCACGACAATCACGTTCAAGGACAATGCGAGTGGCAAAACGCATACTGAGACCTTTGAACCTGGCTCGTTTGGCATTTTTGTCTTTACGGGGACGCAGCCACATACCGAGCTTGTTGAGCATCTGGTCGATCTGGGGCCCGATGGCGGCATCCTTACCGATGATTCTATGGCCACCCGCACGCCTGGCCTATTTGCCGCCGGCGATATCCGCTCCAAGCGTTTACGCCAGGTTGTGACCGCCGTTTCTGACGGAGCCATAGCGGCAACCAGTGCATACGCTTTCCTACGCGGATAAGTACGATAATATATCTTATGTAAGGTTGTTATCTTTAAACAAAGTGGCTGGACGGTGCAACAATGTGCTGTCCAACCACTTTTACTTAGCGGCTATGTGGTATGCAAAACTAGATAACCTAGAATACAATATAGTTAACGAACGGAGGACCCTTATGAACCACGTTAAACATGTTATCCCGATGTCCGATACATCGGTCAGCATTAAGCCCGAGGATATTCAACCGACGGTGCTGCCGGATGCATTTATTCAGTCCGATATGGTGGGTAAACTCAACGCGTTGAGCCTGCCACGCTATGACCAGCTGCCCAATGTAACGCTCTATCGCGATCAGGTTATTGAATATGTTGCGCTGTGGATGGAGCCGCTTTCGATTTGCGTAGAGCAGCCCGTTATCACGCCTTCAATGATCAATAACTACGTGAAGGTCGGCCTCGTTCCCGCTCCGGTTAAAAAACAGTATGGCCGTGAGCAGATTGCGCGTCTTATCGCCATTTGTATCTTTAAGCAGGTGCTGCCCATCGCTGCGGTTCAGGCGCTCTTTAATATTCAGCGCTTGAGCTATGACGCTCCGACGGCTTTCGATTATGTAGTCGATCAACTTGAGGCATCGATTCGTGCGGCGTTTTCCGTCGAGCAGACTTCCGTGCCCGATACCGCACATCAGGTTACACGCGAATCACTGCTCGTACGCAGTGCAGTATCGTCCTTCGTTTCGAAGGCATACCTGATGAGCTATCTCAAGTTTAATGGGTTTAATAACTAACTGAGGTATAAGACGGGCGGAATAAAGAGCCACTGGCCCCTTATCCCGCCCGCGCGTTTGACTAGTTGGACATTATCGACCCGAAGCCACGCCCATGCCGTAACCGATGATGAGACCGTGCATCTCGGCGTAATAGGAATCTAGCCCGTTGCAGGGCATGATAATCGTCTTGGAGCCGGGCCAATGCTCCACAATGCGGCTGGCTAGTGCCTGGGCGCCCGTCTCATTCTCGACGTGGTCGATAACGACCTCGCCGCCCGTGAAACCCTCGGCCTCCATGGTGTCAATAATCTTGTTGAGCATCTTCTTTTCGCCACGCGTGTGCCCAACGAGTTCAATTTCGCCCACCTCGCTCGCCGTGCCCAAAATGCGGATATTGAGCTTGTTGGCAATAACACCGGCCGCCTTAGGGATGCGTCCGGCCTTCGCAAGGTTTTCGTAATTGCATAAACTAAAGAGGATCTTGCTGTTCTGCTCCAAGCTATCGAAGTAGGCGCAGGCATCCTCAAACGAAACATTTGGATTGCTTGCAAGATAGCAGTCGAACAGCAGGAAAAGTAGATCCATTTTGCCACCTGCGGCTCGCGAGTTAACCAAATGAATCTGACGGTTGGGCTCCTCGGCAAGCACCATGTCACGTGCGGTGGCCGCGGCATTGTAGCTTCCCGAGACTCCCTCGGAGATGGGCATGCAGATCGTCTTGTCGGCAAGCTTAAAAAGCTCAGCCCACTCCCCTACGCTTGGGCAGGCGCTCGATGATGCGCTGGATTCCGATTGAATGGCAACATTAAGCTCGTGAACATCGAGTGAGAGGTCATCGACAAATTCACGCTCCCCTACTCGGATTTTAAGAGGCGCGAATGCAAAGGTGGTATGAGGTGCGGTTGGTTGCCAATCGCGAAGATTGCAGCTCGAATCTGAGATAAGTGCCCAGCTCATTGAGGGTCCTTTCTAGTTGTTCCTCAACAATTATAGCTATCTTTTGGACAGACGTTGTGCATATCTAGTATTCAAAACTAGATTGTTGCTTATTCGCAAAACGGGCGGTCGAGATAAAAGAATGGACCTCGCTCCCAAAGGATACGAGGTCCACCTTCGTTTGCTGAGTTAAAACATTTAGTAACGTACGAAGATGTAGTTGTTGTTCATGCCAGCGGCAACGGAGCTGATGATAACGCCCGTCTTGTAGTCGGAAGCATGGATCATCTGGCCGTTACCAATGTAGATGCCGGTATGGTAGGAGTTAACCACGACATCACCAGGCTGGGGATCGGACACGCGGGTCCAGCCCATGAAGGTGCCCGTGGTGCCAAGGCGGCAATAACGGCCGGTGAGGCAGTAGCTTACAAAGCCGGAGCAGTCAAAGCTGTTTGGGCCAATGCCGCCCCAAGAGTAAGCGTATCCGAGCTTGCTGTAGGCGCGCGAAACAACGGAACCGCCGTCAACGGACTGGCTCGGTGCGGAAGGCGTCGGAGTCGGAGCGGGCGTCACGGGCTGCGGCGTGGGAGCAGGAGCGGGCGTAGGCGCGGGCGTGTTGCCGCCGCCGTTGTTGGTCGTACCGCCACCATTGTTGGTGTTTTCAGTCGTACCGGCGGTATCGTTGCTCACCGTGGCCTTTTCGGCGGTGCTGGCATTAATGCCAGCCTGCAGCGCGGCGTTGGCCTCGGCCTCGGCAGCAAGCTCGGCCTGCAGCTGAGAATCCAGGGAGTTCACGACACTCTGGGCCTCAGCCTGCTGGGCATTGAGCTCGTCGACCTTCTTCTGCGTCGCGGCGACGTTCTTCTCCTGCTCGGTCTGCTTATCGGTGAGCTGCTGCTTAAGGTCCTTGACCTCCTGAATGGTCTGGGCCTGCTTGTCGGACACCTTACCGTAGTAGAAGAGACGGTTGAGCATGTCGCCCAGATCGTCGACGCCTGTCAGAACCTGAAGAAGGCTCAGACCGCCGGTCTTGTACTCACCGGCAACGTAGTTGGAAAGCTTTGCCTGACCTTCGGCAATCTCTTGCTGCTTTTGTGTGATCTCGCCTGCAGTCTGATCAAGCTCCTGCGTCTGTGCGGAGAGTTCTTCATGAATTTGCTGGGTTTGGGTGCCAATCTGCTCGAGCTTGGTACGAGCAGCGGCAAGGTCGGATGCGGTATCGGCGTAGGCCGGAGCCACGAGGCCCAGGCCCAAAACACAAGCGAGGGTTGCCGTAGCAGCGCAGCGTGCCATGTTTTTGTGCGTATTTGCTGTGCGCATGAAGCTTCCTTTCCGGTATCTAAGGGTAGCGGCTAGTCCACCGTTACCAGACTAAAGAGCTCAACGTCCTCGTTAGAAGGCGTGAGCTTCTTGCGCGGGTTGAGAAACGCAAGCTCAAGGATACAACCGTAACCTACAAGCTTTGCGCCCATATCTCGCACCAGTTTACCTGTTGCCTCGACGGTTCCGCCCGTCGCGACCAAGTCGTCCAGAATCAACACGGTATCTTTAGAGCTGATGGCATCGGCGTGGATCTCGATAGAATCCGTTCCATACTCGAGCTCGTAGCTCTCGCTGACCGTCTTGCGCGGCAGTTTGCCCGGCTTACGTGCGGGAACAAAGCCGGCACCCAGGGCGACGGCCACGGGCACACCGACCATAAAGCCGCGGGCCTCAGGTCCTACGACCTTGGTAATGCCCATGTCGGCAAAATGCTCGGTCAGCGCATCCACCATGGCCTTCAGGGCCTCGGGATTGCCAAAGAGCGGTGTGATGTCCTTAAAGACGACTCCGGACTCGGGATAGTCGGGGATATCGACGATATGAGATTCGAAGTCGTACATGGGTGACCTTTCATGGATTGCCGGGTTAACGGCGGTTATTTACCCGTGTTAGCAGACGGGTTATGCGAGGGGACGACGACCTTGGACGGCTGCACGAGCGACTCGTCGTGCGCGGCAACCGCGGGGACGCTTGCCCCATCGCTTTTAGCCTTGGTGGATTCGGAACGCGCAATCTCCTCGTCGAGGGCATCGATGTCAGCGTCCTCGACCACGGCGTTGAGCGACTCAAAGACACGGTTCTTAAGGAGCGCGGTGTGCACACCCTCGGTGAGGTCGTGCAGCTTCTTAAAAGCGCGCTCGAGCTTGGCGTCGCGCTCGTCATCGGAAGTATCCATGCCGAGCATGCTCACGAGAACCTGCTCAAACATCGAAGACTCGCGGTTTGCCGACGATACGTACTGACGCAGGTTGCGCGGCTCAATGTGGAAGCGCGACAGCTCCGAGCAGTAACGGATAATCGGGAAATCGCGACCATCGACAAGTTCGCGGTTCTGCGGGCTCTTGATGATGCGGATAAGATCGTTTTCGGCAAGGGAGCGGATAAACGAAATCTCGACGCCGAGCATGTCGGGGATCGTCTCGATGGGATGCAGCTTTTGCTTGGTTTCCTTGGGCTCCGTCTTAAGCGGAACATCGGACAGAAGACCCACCTCGTAAGCCAACGTGGACAGGTCCGTTGCGTTTTCCAGTCGCTGCTTAATGACGTTGAGCGGCATGTAACGGGTCTTCTGCAGGTGCAGGATGACCTCGAGACGGTCAACGTCTTCCTTGGAGTACTGGCGATACCCCTTAGGCGTACGATGAGGGGTGATGAGCCCCTCATCTTCTAGAAATCTAATTTTTGAGTTCGATAGATCGGGGTATGCGCCTCGAAGTAGATTGACGACCTGGCCGATACTCAGATAGTTGCGTTCGGCCATTACCTACTCACCGGTTTCGATGCGCTCCGGCGTGCTCTCGTGGTAGATGAGCGTGAACGTACCGATCTGAACGGAAGAGCCGTCGTGCAGCGGAGCACCGTTGACGATGGCGCCGTCGACCCAGGTGCCGTTGAGCGAGCCCAGATCCTCAATACGGGCGCCCAGGCCCTCGCGAATAATGCGTGCGTGGCTGCGCGAGACAGTCATGTCGTTGAGGAAGATGCCGTTCGCGGGATCGCGGCCGATGGTGGTCACGTCGTCCTCGAGCTCAAAGGCAGCTCCGGTCTGCGGGCCCTTGACGATGGACAGAACCGGAGCGGTGATGCGCACGTTGGCCATGAGGTCGGGAACGGTGACATCGCTCGAAGGAACACGGAAAACGCAGGTAGCGTCCGCAGTCTTATCGTTCTGAGGCATATTGTTAACCTTGTTGTCCATGACAACCCCTATCTAACGCGGCTACGCCGCAAAGAATGAACCGTACGTAATCATACCCCAACGACTTAGTCTTCGATTTCGGGGTTAAGAAAGTCGATGTCCTCGTCCTCGGGATGCGCGATGGCCTGTTTAATGGCCAACCCTCCCTTAATGGAATAGATGACAGCGGTGAGCATGGAGAAGATGACGCCGCCATACACAAAGAAGATGCCGAGGGGCACCGAGCTGCCGTTGAGGCCCGGGAATGCCGTGAACGTGGCGGGCAGCAGATGCCAGCCGTCCACGACGGGAAAGCCCAACAACATGAGCGAGAAGCCGGTCATGAGCAGTGCCGTGGCAATCTTTCCGGGAAAGACGACGTCGATGGGGCGACGGTGGTAATGGCGCACGATGAGCGTGCCGATACCCAGATAGATATCGCGACCGATGATGAGCACGCAGACCCAGATGGGAAGCTCGCCGCGGACCACGAGACCCAGCACGCCGGTAAACAGCAGCGCACGGTCGCAGATGGGATCCATAACCTTGCCGAGCCACGAGACCGTTTTGGTCATGCGGGCAATCTGGCCGTCCATCCAGTCGGTGGAAGCCGCGATGGCATAGATGACAATGGCGACGACACGGTTGTTGTCCGTCACAAACAGGTACAGGAAGACGAGCGTGAGGACCAGGCGCGTAAAGGTGATGAAATTGGAGATCGTAAAGATCTTATTCGACGGGTAATCGGAAGTGCCGATAAGCTCCTTTTTGATCTTCTTCTTGATGCCCACAGGACTCCCCCGCTGGTAAACGACAAAACTTTCGATACTATACCCGTTCTGGCGATGTCTATCCAGCGTAAGCATAGAGAGTCCAGACATGTGGAGGGTGCCTCTGGGCTGCGCTAGATTCTGCATTTGTGTACATCAGCCTCCAAAAGCAACATTTTTCGGCATCTTTGGTGGCTGATGTACACGTTTTGATTCGGTGATTACATCGATCGGGAAAGTTGTTGCTTTAAGCAAATGCGTGCGGGTCGAGAAGGGCTGGCGCCAAAAGAGCCCAACGGCCGTTACGGCTTCGTTAGAAACGCGCCCCACCATAGATGTTGAACCCGAAAGGTAAGGCGCGCGGGCACGGTGGCTCGGCCCGCGCGCCCGGAAGAGAAAGGACGAACCCATGAGTTACATGCTCGAGACGCACGGGCTCACCAAGCGCTTCGGCCGCGGCGACCAGGCGCAGGACGCCGTGGCCGACGTGAGCCTTCATATCCGCGAGGGCGAGGTGTACGGGCTGCTCGGCCCCAACGGCGCCGGCAAGTCGACAACGCTCAAGATGATCTGCGGGATGCTGCGGCCGACGGCCGGGGAGATCCTCTTTGCCGGGCACGCCTGGCGCCGCGAGGACCTCTACGCAATCGGCAGCCTCATCGAGGAGGCGCCGCTCTACCCCAACCTCACCGCGCGCGAGAACCTGCGCGTGCGCACCACGCTGCTGGGCCTTCCCGAGAGCCGCGTAGATGAGGTGCTCGCCGCCGTGGACCTCGCGGACACCGGGAAGAAGCGCGCCGGGCGCTTCTCGATGGGCATGCGGCAGCGCCTGGGGCTCGCGCTGGCGCTGATCGCTCGGCCACGCCTGCTTGTGCTCGACGAGCCCACCAACGGCCTCGACCCCATCGGGATCGAGGAGCTGCGCGACCAGATCCGCGGCTTCGCGGCGGCGGGTACGACGGTGATCGTCTCGAGCCACATCCTCTCCGAGGTGCAGCAGATGGCGGACACCATCGGCATCATCTACGGGGGGCGCCTCGCCTACGAGGATGCGCTTCGGCCCGGGCAGGACCTTGAGGAACTCTTCATGAGCTTCTGCCGGGAAGGGCGACGAGCGCGCGGGGAGGTGGCGGCATGACGGGCGAGAAAGGCGGCCTGCTCGCGGGTCTGCGCGCCGAGGCCCTGAAGTCGCGCCACGCGGCACCGGTTCGCCTGGCCGTGCTCATGGCGCTGCCGATGCCGCTGCTCGGCGCGATGCCCTACCGGGGCGTGCAGATCTTCAGCGCGTGGAACTACTGGTACGCGCTCTTCCTGCCCGTGTCTCTGTCGCTCGTGGTGGCGTGCGTCGCGCGGGCGGACGCTCGCACGCGGATGCGGGGGCTTCTGGGCCTGGGCTTCCCGCTCGGGCGCGCCTGGTGGGCCAAGGCGCTCTGGTGCCTCGCGCTCTGCGCGCTCTCGAACCTCGTGGTCTTCGGCATCTACCTCGCGGGATCGGCGTTCTCTTCGGAGGGCCTCGCGGCCGCGGGCACGCTCACGATGCTCCTCTGCGCGCTCGTCAACACGGTGACCGCGGCGTGGATGATCCCCGCAGGGCTCTTCTTCACGGCGCGGCTCGGAATGCTCGCGGGCATCTTCTGCCCGCTCGCCGTTCAGCTCTTGGGTGGGTTCGCCTGGTCGTTGGTGCCGCTGCCGCAGCTCTTTCCGCCGTCGGCGAGCATGGTCATCCCCACGAGCTTCATCCCCGTGCTGCCGAGCGGCGAGCCACTCGCGGCGGACATGGCGCTCGGCGGGGCGCTCGCGGCGGACGGCATGCTCACGCTGGCGGGCTTTGCGGTCTGCGCGCTCGCGTTCGCCGCGCTCACGGCGGCGGGCGCGGCCTGGTTCGCGCGCTCCGAGGAGAGGTGATGGCCATGACACGACTCTCCGACCCGACGCCGCGCATGACTCTCCCGCGGGCCCTGCTCTCCGAGGCCCTGCGCCTGGCGCGCTCCCCGCTCACGGCGGTGCACCTCGTCTGCGGCCTGGCAGCCGGTCTTGTCTGCGGCGAGTACTTCTCCGTAGCCCGATGGGACCCGGCGCTGGGCGCGGACGCCTACGTCCAGTTCCTCGGCGCCCTCATGCCGCTCATGTCCGCCATCGTCTGCGGGCTCGCCGTGGACGAGGAGCGCGCTGCCGGGCGCCTCGCCAACCTCACGGCGGTCCCCTCGCGCGGGCGCGCCGTCGCGGCGAAGCTGCTCGCCCTTGCGGCGCTCGGCGCCGCCGCGCTGGCCGTGGCGCTCGGCGTGTTCGGGGCCGTGCTCGCCGTCGCCGGGCGTCTGCCGCTCGGGCCCGCTCCGCTTGCGGCGGCCTGGGCGGGCATCGTGCTGGGCAGCCTGCCCCTCTACGCGCTGTGGCTCGGCGTGGCCCTGCGCCTCGGCCGCAACGCCGCCATCGGCGCCGGCGCGGCGGGTATGCTCCTCGCGTTCTTCTCAGTGGGCGGACTTGCGCACGGCCTCATGACCGGCGAGCTCACCGGTGCCCTGGCGACGCCCCTGAGCTGGGTGCTGCTCGCTTGGCCCGCGCGCCTGGGGTCGCTCGGGGTGGAGGCCTTCATCGACGCCGCACGCGCGGCGGGCCCTCTCCTCACGACTGCGCTCGCTGGCCTCGTGCTCACCCTGGCGACCGCCGCCGTCCTTATCGCCTGGTTCTGCCGCTTCGAGGACGGGAGGGCAGATGCGTAGGAAGCCGCTCGCCGCCGTGCTCGCCCTCCTCTCCGCAGCGCTCGTCCTGGGCGGGAATACCCTGCTC
>CABUSE010000010.1 GCA_902494135.1 uncultured Collinsella sp.
ACGCCCACGTTTTCGACGTCAACGCCCAGGGCATGGGCAAGGTTGGCGCGCATGGCATCGCGGTGCGGGGTGATCTTGGGTTGCTGACAGGCAATGGTGCAATCGGCATCGACAAACTCAAAGCCCAGCTCGCGCGCATAGTCCATCACGCGAGCGAGCAGCACCATCGAATCGGCACCCTCGTAGGCGGGATCCGTGTCGGGGAATAGCTTGCCGATGTCTCCCCCGCGGCAGGCACCCAGAATGGCGTCGGCCAAGGCGTGCGCGAGCACATCGGCATCTGAGTGGCCCAGCAGGCCGCGCTCGTAGGGAATGTCGACCCCGCCGATGATACATCGACGCCCCTCCACCAAACGGTGGACGTCGTAGCCGTGGCCAATGCGCAGGTTACTGAACATGGGGAAGGTCCTCTCCCTCGGCCATGCGGCCAAGCAGAATCGCGGTTACGGGACGCAGGTCCTCGGGCACCGTCACCTTAAGGTTGTCGCGTGGGCTCTGGACGCAGCGGACGCGCCCACCCATGCGCTCGACCAGCGAAGAATCGTCGGTCCCGATAAAGCCCTCGGCGATAGCTGCGGTGTGGGCGCGCTTCATGGCGTCGACGCTAAAGATTTGCGGCGTCTGTGCGGCCCAATAGAGTTCGCGCGGCGGCGTCTCAACGATATTATCGCCGTCGACGATTTTGAGCGTGTCGATCGCGGGCTGGCCGCACACGACACCGTCGAGGGCGCGGTCGCTCACGAGCACGTCGATAGCGTGATCGATGGCCTCGGTAGTAATGAGCGGACGAGCGCCGTCGTGAATGGCGACATATTCGAAACCCGCCGGAGCCGCATGCACGCCGGCGCGGGTGGAATCCTGGCGGGTATCGCCGGCATCGGCAAAACTGATGGGCGTGTCATAGTCAAACGGGTCGATGGCCAGGCGGCGCATTTCGGCACGACGCTCGGCAGGACACACCACCACGATGTGGCCGACCTTGTCGCTCCGATCAAATGCGCGGATGGACCAGCTCATGAGCGGACGACCCGCTACATTGACGAGCTGCTTGCCACCGGGGTTACCAAAGCGCTGGCCGCTGCCACCGGCAACGACCACGGCGCATACGGGCGCCATTATGCGTTCCCCTGTTTGGTGCCCTTCATGCGGTACAGGGAGTCCGCAAGAATGGCAGGGTTGTTGACGCCAAAGTCGCCCAGGCGCTCCGGATCCTCGCTGATGTCGTCCATGAGTTCCTGCAGCGAGCCGTACTCGTCGACAATCTTCTCGGCCACGCCGTCGCGCACGACGGACACGCGCGAAAGCGTGCGCAGGCCCAGCGGCGTCATGACAGAGTCCTCATCCAGGTCGTCATAACCCAGAACCGCCGCCACATGCTGTGGGTCGGACAGGTCCTTAGGCGTCATGCGAGCGAGCTCGGCGCGGATCTTCTCGGCATTGGCCTCGGAGGAGTCGCTCGCGTAGTCGCGGATCATCAGGTCGTATTCGGTATCCATGCTGGAGCCGGCGAGCTGCTCGAGCTGCATCTGCACGAGCTTGCCCTGGTTGCCCAGCTTGACAATGCAATCCTTAAGCTCAGTCTTTGCCTGCTGCATGATCTCGAAGCTCGAGAAAATACCGGTAATGTCGGCGAGCGTAACGTAGTCATCGAGCTCGAGGGCCGTCAGACGCAGCAGGGAGCGGTCAAGCGACTGGCGGGTGGTCTGGAGCGTGGCAACGAGCTGGTTGACCGAGCTCATGATGGTGGTGACAGGCTGGATCTCGTAGCTCTTGCCGTGAACGTACACGTTGACGACGGCACGACGGGCCGAGACCGAGATCACGATGGCATCGGTGAGCACCGACATGCGAGCGGCGGTGCGGTGACGCATGCCCGTCTCGCTCGTGGCAAGCGAGGGATCGGGATTGAGATGAAAATTGGCGCGCAGGATCTGGGTGAGGTCACCGTCGATGACGATGGCACCGTCCATCTTGGAGAGCTCGAACAGACGGTTCGAGGTGAACGAAATGTTGAGCGGGAAGCCGTCGTTACCGGCAGCGAGCACGTTTTCGGTGTCGCCGACGCAGATAAGGGCGCCCAGGTGACCGGCGATAATCATGTCGAGGGCGGTGCGGATCGGCTGGCCGGGGGCAGTCAGGCGAATAGCCTGTTCCATACGCTTTTGCAGCTCGTTCTTATCCAAGGCATCGCTCCCATCGTATACGCTCCATAAACGCTAAATAGTTTCTCACGGTTTGCCCCCGCGGCGCTCACGAAATCCGATGCTTACAGAATGAGCGAACACCGCTTAGGCAGCTCATTTGGGACGGGGCTCTTTTGACTGCTCATGTGGTAGCATCGGGTCTCATATAAATGAGGGAGTAGTCGTGTAATCGGGTTCGCCCGCAGAGAGGGAGCCAGACTATGGGACTCGCAGAGCTCGTGTTGCTCGCCGTTGGCCTTTCGATGGACGCCTTTGCCGTTTCCATCTGCAAGGGCCTTGGCATGAAGAAGATCAACCTTAAGGTCGTCGTGGTGCTCGGCCTGTTCTTTGGCGGCTTCCAGGCCGGCATGCCCGTGATCGGATGGATGCTTGGCAGCCAGTTTATGGGCATCATCGGCCCCATCGACCACTGGATCGCCTTTATCCTGCTCGCCTTTATCGGCGGCAAAATGCTGTGGGAAGCCTTTACCGAGGACGAGGACGAAGGCGACGGCAAGGATGCCGAAAAGATTGACCTGGGCGAGTACCTGATCCTCGCCATCGCCACCTCAATCGACGCCCTTGCAGTGGGCATCTCATTTGCCGCGCTCTCGGTCGACATCGTTCCCGCTGTATCGCTTATCGGCGTCACAACGTTTATCTTCTCCGTCGCCGGCGTAGCGATCGGCCACACCTTTGGCGCGCGCTACGAAAAACCCGCCACCATCGTCGGCGGCGTTGTGCTCATCCTCATCGGGCTCAAGATCTTGCTTGAGCATCTGGGGATCCTCGCGATATAAAAAACGCCTCTCATAAGCTCAACGTCAACGTGGAAGTCTCATGCAGAGTTTTGCATAAGACCTTTTCGTGCAGACTTTTGCATGTCATACTGATATGCAAAAGTCTGCACGTTAGGAGATTGCCGTGGATACCCTTCCCATCACCACGCCGCGCCAAGCTGGCATCTACGTGCGCCAGGCACGCGAGTCACAGGGAATCACCCGTGCCGTCCTCGCTAAAAAAGCCGGTGTTTCGGAGCGCCTGCTCGCATCGCTCGAGCTAGGAGACGCCACGGGTATTCGGCTCGACAAGTTGCTGACCGTCTTTAACGCACTCGGCATAGGTCTCTTTGCGCAAAGCGATAACGACTCCATCGCATCGCCCTCCGAACATCCGACGACGATAGCGGACCTCCCTATCGCGAACTCGAATGCCCTGCCAAAGCCAAGCGTAGGCAGACGACCCGCTCGCCAAGGAACGCCATCTTTCTATGGTGCCTTGCTGGCCCAAATCGCAGCCGAGCAAGGCCTTTCCGGCACTTCAGACCTCTCCTTTGGCTGTAAGGTTGTGAAATAAATGGCAGAGATGGAGCTTGCGACCCTCATTTGTGGCGAAATCGCCGGCACTCTCCGGCAAGACGAGCATGGACTCTGCAGCTTTGTATACGCCCCAACCTATCGCGGAGCACCGCTATCGCTAACAATGCCGCTTTCCAATCGCACGTATGGCCATAACATCGTCCGCCCATTCCTATTTGGCCTTTTGCCCGACAGTCAAGAGCAGCGTCGCGCTATTGCCGCCGAGCATGACGTTGCGTCCAACAACCCCGTCGCCCTCTTGTGCCATATCGGTCTTGACTGCGCGGGGGCCGTTCAGTTTTGTCGAACCGATCAATTAGGCGCCGCCCGCGGCAGGGTCTCGGCATACCGCCCGCTTACCAATTCTCAAATCGCTCACAAACTCAAAGCAATTCGCGACGACGAAAGAGAGACATGGATGGGCTCCAACGAAAGCTGGTCCCTGGGTGGCAACCAAGGCAAATTTGCACTAGCTTGGCATGATGGCCAATGGTGCGAATGTCTAGGGTCATCCCCCACTACCCATATCTTCAAAAATGGTGTCGTTGGGTTCAAACATCAGGCCTTAAACGAATTCGTCTGCATGAAAACGGCTCGGCGTGTTGGCATTCCAACTGCCAACGTCTCCTATTACACATTTGAAGACGAAGCCGCGCTCGTCGTTGAACGGTACGACAGAATGGCCACTAGCAGCGGAAATATCGAAAGGCTGCATCAGGAGGACTTTTGCCAGGCGCTCGGTGTATTGCCAAGCCAGAAATACACCGCCGACGGAGGACCAACTACACGAGACATCCAAGAACGACTGATTAACACAGTCCCCCACCACATGAATCTTGTGCTTTTTACCTATATGTTGTTCTACAACGCCATTATCGGAGCGCCTGACGCACACGCTAAAAACTACTCGCTCATCCTAGGCAAAGGCACAAACGCGGCGCTCGCGCCCATGTACGATGTCGCATCGGGCTTGGCGTACGAGCGCATGCGACGTCGGGCACGCCTTGCCATGAGCGTTGGCGGCGAGAATCGCGTGGGGCGTATCGGACCCAACGCTATCCGCCGATACCATGGCGAAGGCGACCCCGTGCTGGAAGCGACACTCACCGATGCCGGGCTAACCGAGAAGTTTTGCTTTACAACTATGATGGACCTTGCCTACGAAGTGCCCATCTGCATGGAAGAAGTCATGGACGAATACGCCGATCTGCCCGGCATGGCAGACCTGCGCGAACATATGCTCGGGCCCGTCCGCGAAAACTGCCAGCGCACCCTCGACCTCATCAAGGCGGATATGGGCTAGACGCCAATCAATTACCCATTTCTTAAAAGAAGAGAGGGGGCACCCGTCGCAAAAGCTCGGGTGTCCCCTCTCGTAATGTCATTTGCAACCCATCAGCAAAGGTTTTGGATCGCCGTTAATGCGACCTTTACGCAGCGAGACGCTTGAGGACGTCGATGAGCAGCTCGTAGAAGCGCTCGGCAGAAGCGAGCTCCATGCTCTCGTCCGGGGTGTGGACATCGGAGAGCGTCGGGCCCACGGCGATGGCATCCAGGCCGTGCAGGGCCTCGGCAAACAAGCCACACTCAAGGCCGGCGTGAATGGACTCGATGCGCAGCTCGGAGCCAAAGAGCTCGCGATAGCTCTCGACAAAGACGTCGCGGATCGGCGAATGCTCGGCATAGCTCCAGCCGGGATACTCGAACTCAAACTTGGCGTCGAAGCCCAGGACATCGGCCAGCGTCTGCAGGCGGTCCTTGAACTCGTTCTGCAGCGAGGTGATCGAAGAGCGCGGGGACAGCATGATCTTGACCTCGTCGTCAGAAGTGGCAACCACACCGATGTTGGAGGAAACCTCGACGGAGCCGTCGGTGGCGACGTTGCGGCGGATCACGCCGTTGGGGGCAAGACGCAGAGCGCGGATAAGGGCAAGCGCGGACTTCTGGTCCATGGCCTCGACCTCGGCATCGTCGGCAATCTCGACAGCGCAGGTAAAGCCGGGGTCGAAGACCTCGAGCTCGGCGGTGACGTCGGCGATGATACCCTTTGCGATCTGGGCCGCGGCCTCGGCGGCAGCGTGGTCGGCGTAGACCAGAACAGCCTTGCACTCACGGTTGATGGCGTTGTCCTTGGTGCCGCCGTTGAAGCTGACGATGGCGGGCTCGCCGGCGACCATCAGGCGGTCGATGATGCGGGCCATGATGAGGTTTCCGTTGCCGCGCTCCAGGTTGATATCACTGCCGGAGTGGCCGCCCAACAGACCGGAAATGTCGAGCGTGAGGGTGCTACCGGTCTTGTGCTCGCGCACGATGGGGCAGGTGTAGGTAACGACGACGCCGCCGGCGCAGCTGACGGTGGCAACGCCCTCCTCCTCGGAGTCGAGGTTGATCATGGTGCGGGCGCTGATCTGGGACTTGTCGAGCGTCTCGGCGCCAACCAGGCCGGTCTCCTCGTCGGTGGTGAACACGCACTCGAGGGCCGGATGGGCAATCGAATCGTCGTTGAGCACAGTAAGCATAAGCGCGACGGCGATACCATTGTCGGCGCCCAGGGTGGTGCCGTTGGCGGTAAGGACGCCGTCCTTGACGACCAGGTCGATACCATCGGTCGTAAAGTCGTGCTCAACGGAGCCCAACTTGTCGCACACCATATCGATGTGGCCCTGCAGCATCACGGTCGGGGCATTCTCGGCGCCGGCAGATGCGGGCTTGCGAATGATGACGTTGTAGACCTCGTCCTGATACACATCGAGACCGCGCTCCTTGGCAAACGCGACCAGGAAATCGCTGATGCCCTTCTCGTTGCCAGACCCACGGGGGATCGCGCTGACCTCCTCAAAGAAATGGAACAGCTGGGCGGGCTCGTAGCCGGTAATCTTGTAGTCCATGGTGCCTCCTTGGCGCAACTGGTTAGACAGTAAGACATGCGACTTGTATATTCCCAGACTTTGCGTGCATAAACCAGTCGAAAACGCCGAGCGCCCTCGCATCATCGGCTAACGGTGGACCGTATAGCGTAACGGTCACAACTTCCGCAGCTCTACAAATCGAGGCGCCCTTTCCGGAGCGCCTCGATTGCGCGTATCAAATTGTCGCCACGCCCTACAGCGCGCCGGAACCGGCTTGCATCATGCCGCCGGGGCCCGAGGTCACGCCGCCGCTCACGGGCGCGACGTTGCCGGTGTGCGGAGCCGCCGGGGCGGTATCGCCACCGAGCGTGCCCGCCGGACGCGGTGCCGGAATCTCGCCCGTGCCGTGACTAAAGACAAACTTGCCGTCGGCCACATCGCACTGAACGGTATCGCCCTCGCCCCACTCACCGGCCAGCAGTTCCTCGGACAGCGGGTCCTCAATGAGCTTTTGGATGGCACGGCGCAGCGGACGCGCGCCATTGGTGAGGTCGGTGCCCTCGGCCACAATCTTGTCGTAGGCCGCATCGGTGAGCTTGATGTTCATGCCGTTGGCAATCAGGCGTTGACGCAGGTCGTCCACCAGCAGGTGCGCGATCTTGGTCAGATTCTCGCCCGAAAGCTTCTGGAACACCACGATGTCGTCGATACGGTTGAGCAGCTCGGGGCGGAACAGGCGCTTAAGTTCGCCCATCGCACGACCCTTAATCTCGCTCGAGGTAAGACCCTGCTCGCCGGTGGTGCCAAAGCCAACGCTCGCATCCTGCGCAATCTCGCGGGCGCCCACGTTGGACGTCATGATGATCACGGTGTTGCGGAAGTCAACCGTCTTGCCCTGGCTATCGATCAGACGACCCTCCTCCAGCACCTGCAGCAGGATGTTGAAGATGTCGGGATGCGCCTTCTCGATCTCGTCGAACAGCACGACCGAGTACGGGTGGCGACGAACGGCCTTGGTGAGCTGGCCGCCCTCGTCGTGACCGACGTAACCCGGAGGGCTACCGATGAGCTTGGAGACCTCGAACTCGCTACCGAACTCGGACATGTCGAAGCTGATGAGTGCATCCTTGCTGCCAAAGAGGTACTCGGCGAGCGTCTTGGCGAGCTCGGTCTTGCCCGTGCCGGTGGGACCCAGGAAGATAAAGCTGCCGCCGGGGCGACGCGGGTCCTTGAGCGGCGAACGGCTGCGGCGCACGGCCTTGGCAACTGCCTCGACAGCCTCATCCTGACCGATGATGCGCGTCTTGAGCACGCTTTCGGCTTGCAGCAGGCGACGGCTCTCGCTCTCGGTAAGCGAGGACACCGGCACGCCCGAAGTCACGGACACGATGTCGGCGATCTGAGAGACATCGATGGTGAGCGGGCTGGCGTCGAGCTCGGCAGTCCAGGCGGCCTTGGCCTCGGCGAGTTCAATCTCGGCGGCCTTCTGCTGCTCGGTGATCTCGGCGGCCTTGTTCATGTCGTCGCTCTCGGTGGCCTCCTGCGCGGCGGCCTTGAGCTCCTCTATGCGATGCTCGGCCTCGCGCACCGGCTCGGGCGCGCGATTCGCGGCGATGCGAGCGCGTGCGCCGGCCTCGTCAATGAGGTCGATGGCCTTATCGGGCAGGAAGCGATCCTGAATGTAGCGGTTGGAAAGGTTCGCGGCGGCCTCGATAGCACCCTGCGTATAGCGCACATGGTGGTGCTCCTCGTAGCGCGGCTTGAGCGCGGTCAGGATCTTGACCGTGTCCTCGACGCTCGGCTCCTCGACATCGATGGTCTGGAAGCGACGCTCGAAGGCCGGATCCTTGGTGAGGTACTTGCGGAATTCCTCGGCCGTGGTGGCGCCGATAATCTGGAAGGCGCCGCGCGCGAGCACGGGCTTGAGCATGGAGCTCGCGTCGATGGAGCCCTCGGCAGAACCGGCACCGATGATGGTGTGCATCTCATCGATAAACAGGATGACGTCGTCGGCCTCGGTGGCCTCCTGGATCACGTTCTTGAGGCGCTCCTCAAACTCGCCACGATACTTGGCGCCCGCCACGAGGCCCGGCAGGTCGAGCGTCCAGATATTCTGGTTCATGAGGTTCTCGGGCACGTTGCCGGCTGCAATCTGCTGAGCCAGGCCCTCGACGATGGCCGTCTTGCCCACGCCGGGGTCGCCCAGAATGAGCGGGTTGTTCTTGGTGCGGCGCGAAAGAATTTCCATCATACGCTGGACTTCCTTTTCGCGACCGATCACGGGGTCGAGCTCGCCATCGCGCGCCTTCTGCGTGAGGTTGGTCGCGAACTGCTTAAGCGTATCGGTGCCACTCCCCTTTTGCTGAGAGGCATCCGAGCCGCTAAAGAACGGCAGGCCCGCACCGGGACGACCAGCACCGGCGCCGGCGAGCGGACGCTTCTTGTCCTGGTCCTTGGCAGTGAGTTTCTCGATAGCCTTTTTGATGGAGGCGGACGACACACCCAGGCGCATGAGGATGTCCATGGCCATGCCGTTGCCCTCTTCGACGATTCCGATCAGCAAGTGCTCGGTCGACACGTAGGTCTGGTTGTTCTCACGCGCCACGCGGAATGAACGCTCCATCACACTAATGACGAGCGGCGTAAAGGCGAGCTTGGCCGCCTCGGTCTCCTCACTGGGCTCGGGAACCGTGGTCTGGACCTCCTTGAGGGTGTCCATGATGTCGTCGTAGGAGATATCAAGCGAGCGCAGCGCCTCGGCAGCGATGCCCTCGTCCTCCTTGGCGAGTGCGAGCAGCAGGTGCTCGGTGCCCACCTTATTTGAGTGCAGATCGAGCGCCTCCTGTTTGGCCATCGACATGACCTTGCGCGCTCGATCGGTAAATCTATCTAACATGCTCGTTTCCTTACATGAGTTCATCGAAATCAAAACGCCCGCCCGTCGGCGGCGCTTTTGTCTCTTTACCCACAGGTTGTCTATGTTAACAGCTGGAGGAATATCTATAAACCCGGCTCACATGAATGCAGGTTATGACCGCATCGCGGGACTCACCGCGCGATGCGCGACAGGCGCCCCGCAAGAGAAACCCTAGGCGTCTTTCACCACGTCGGGACTCGTCGCACGCGATGCGCGATAGGCATCGGCCTCCTTGGAGACGCGTTCGAGCAGCTCGGATGTATCGACGCCCTCGACTTGCGCGACCGTTTCCACCGTCTGCATGGCGACCGCCCTCAGGTACGCGCACGCGCTGTCCCCCGGCTGCTCGAGGTCTATCTCCTCGCCGCCCTCCCGGGCAAAGCCGACCGCCATCACAAAGCCCATGATGCCCGAGACCAGAAAGCCCACCGCAAAGCTCGAATCTGCCTTGAGCTCTTCTCCGTCGGGGTGGACGATCTCTCTCACGCGGTCGATGATGATCGTATGGATGCCCTGCACGACCTGCTCGGCGGCACCCGCCCTCATGGTGATGACGATGCGCCGCAGCAGGCAGCGGACGTCGCGCCGGTCGAACGCCGAAAGGTCGCCCTCGCTCGAAAAATGCCAGAGGGCATCGGTGATGAGCTCGTTATCCTGCAGCAGCTGGGCTATGGCGATGGCGACGAGTTCATCGAAATCGTGAAAATAGTAGTAAAACGTTCCGCGATTGCACTGGGCGGCGCGGGTCACCTCGCCAACCGACAGCTCGAAGATGCTGTTGTTCTCGGTGAGCTCCCAAAACGCCTCGATGATACGGGTGCGTGCATCGGGCGCATCGGCGTCCTTACGCGGTCTCGCCATGCGCCTCACCGCACCCCTGCGCCTTGGCGTTCATGATGAGCATCTGAAGACGGTTCTCCACGTTGGCGAAGCTCACGTCGGGATCGTAGTCGAGCGGCAGGAACTGCGCCGTGGGATACTGCTCCTTGAGCGCATGGATGAGCCCGCGCCCCACGACATGGTTGGGCAGACACCCGAACGGCTGCAGGATCACGAAGTTGCGGCAGCCGCGCTTGGCGTGCTCGAGAATCTCCGCCGGAATCAGCACGCCCTCGCCCGCATCGAACGTATGGTGCAGGATCTTATCGCTCGCGCGCACGAGCTCGGGCATGCGCGTCGGCGGCTCGTAGAGCGGGCTCGCCGCGCCCAGGCGGTCGCAACGGTCGTGCGCGAGCTCGAACAGGTTGTCCGCCGTGGCGTACCAGGCCTTTTCGGGCAGCGACAGGTCGACGTGGAACTCGCGCGACTGCGCATGCTTGTAGAAATAGGTCTTGCGGATCACGTCGGTCATGCGCGCCTCGATGACCTCGAGCCCGTTGTCCTCGAGGTAGCGCTCGATCTCGTGGTTGGCGCCGAGATGGAAATTGAGCAGGTACTCGCCCACGATGAGAACGGTCGGATGCGGGTTCGAGCGGTCGTACGGAACGGCGTCCATGATCGCAAGCGCGCGTTTGAAGCCCGTCGCCTGGCCTCTCAGCCCGGAGCGCTCCATGCCCTCGATAACCTCATCGAGCGCGCGGTCGAACGCAGCGTCCGCCGCGCCCTTCTCGAGCTCGTAGGGACGGATGCGCCTAAGCATGGCCTCGAGGGCATCGATCATGGGAAGACCGTAGGCGATCTGGATGCTCGGGCCAAGGCCGAGCTTGAAGCCCGGATGCGCATTGTGGGCATCGACGTCGTCGTTGGTGAGCACCGGGACATAGTCGTATCCCGCGTCGTCGAGCGCGCGGCGCAGCAGGGGCATGTAGTGCGTCAGGCGGCAGTCGCCGATATACTTGCCAGTCACCACGGCGACGTCGTGCGGGTCGTACTTACCGCTCTCGAGTGCCGCGAGCGCCTCGCCGATCACGATTTGCGCGGGGAAGCAGATGTCGTTGTGCACATAGCGTTTGCCCAGGCGGATGGCATCCTCGCGCCCGATATCAAGGGCCTCGGCGCGCACGCCCTGATTGCGCATCGCCGCGGTCATGAGCCTGCAGAACGCATGGGAGGTGTTGGGGACCAGCGCGATCTTGTCGTGCCGGTCGCGCTTGGTGTACTTGACCTTATACGGGTCGTCGAGCGGATGGACCGCGTGCACCCGGGCGCCCTCGGCACGCTCCTCCGCGCGACGACGGTTGACCGACTCGATAAACGAACGCACGCGAATGCCCATGGGACCGGCGACGTCGCTCTCATCGAGCTTGATCATCATCGGAACCTTGGAGCCCATCTCGCCCATCATGCGCGCGATCTCGTCGGTGAGATACGCATCGTGGCCGCAGCCGAAGCTGCCCATCTGCACGAGCTCGAGCTCGGGCGTCGATGCGACGATGACCGCGCACGACAGCATGCGCGCATGGTAGTTGTTCACGATGTCGATGCGGCTGTTGGAAAGATCGACGTTGCAGACCCCCGGCACCGCATCGGGCGTCAGCACGGGGATGCCGCGCTCAGAGAAGAGCTTGGGCAGCCCGTGGTTGACCAGCGGGTCGTTGTGGTACGGGCGCGAAGCGATCACCACCGCGTAGCCGCCGTCCTCGTGCACGTTCTCGAGCACCTGCCTGCCGCGCAGCTGCAGCTGGTTCTCAAACGTCTCCTGCGCGCGGTCCGCCTGCTCGGTCGCCTTGGCAACCAGGTCGGCATCGATATCGAAGGTCTCCTTGCACCACGCCTTGAGCTGGCGGTTTCGGTCGCCCTCGTCGTACCAGTGGAACAGCGGCGTATCGAACGGAACGCCGAAACGCTCCTCCGGGTTATCGGAATTGCGCATCACGTAGGGGTATCCCTTTACGACGGCGCACATCCACTCGCTGGTAGAGGCGGTGTTTTCGGTGGGCACCGTCGTGATGATGGGCATGAAGATGCGGTCGACGCCGGCGTCGACGAGATTGCGGATGTGCCCGTGGACGAGCTTGGCCGGGAAGCACACGGTGTCGGATGTGACGTGCGCCAGACCGCGCTCGTACATCGCCTTGGTGCTGCGTCCCGAGACGCGCACCTTAAAGCCGAGCGTGCTGAAGAACGTCGACCAGAACGGCATGGTGTCCCAGAACTCGAGCACACGGGGAATGCCGATCGTGACATCGCGCCCCCCGCTGACGGGAACCGTGGGGTACGACTCGAACAGCAGCTTCTCGCGGTCGACAAAGAGATTGGGGGCAGCCGCGGTCCGGTCGCGCCCCGTGCCGGGTGCCTGTGCCTCGCAAGCACCCTGCGGACGCAGCTCCTCCGCCGCGGGAACCTCGCGCACGAGCTCATCCCATGAGATGGCGCCGCCGCGCGGGCAGCGATTGCCCGTGACGTAAAGCGAGCCGTCGCCAAATGCCACGACCGCGCGCTGGCAGCGGTTGTTGCACCGACGGCAGGTAACGCCGCCGAACTCGCGATGCTCGAAGCGCTCCACGGCATCGAGCCCGATAAACGACGTGCCGGCGTCGCCCTTGCGGCATTCCTCGCGCGCGAGCAGGGCGATACCGATAGCGCCCATCAGCCCCGGGTGGGGCGCACGCGTGACGGGTTTGCCCAGATACTGCTCGAATGCGCGCAGCACCGCGTCGTTTCGGAACGTGCCGCCCTGGACGACGACTTTGTCGCCCAGACGGTTGAGATTTGAAACGCGAATGACCTTGGTGAACACGTTCTCGATAATCGAACGGCAGAGACCGGCCATGATGTCGCCCGGACCCTTACCGCGCCGCTGCTCGGAAACGACGCTGCTGTTCATGAACACCGTGCAGCGGCTGCCGAGAACGGCGGGGGCTTTGGACGAAAATGCCTCGGTCGCGATATCCTCAACGGCTATTCCGAGGTTTTTGGCAAAACCCTCGAGGAACGAGCCGCAGCCCGCAGAGCACGCCTCGTTGACGACGATATCGGTCAGCACGCCGTGGTTGAGCCAGATGGCCTTCATATCCTGTCCGCCGATGTCGAGCACGAAGGTCGCATCGGGAACGCATGCGCACGCGGCGCGGGCGTGCGCGACCGTCTCGACCGTATGGTAGTCGGCGTGGAACGCGCGCGCGAAAAGCTCCTCGCCGTATCCCGTGGTGCCCACGGCATCGATCGCAAGCGTGACTCCCGCTGTCTCCCAGCGGTTCTTCAAGCTGACAAGACCCTGTTGGGCGACGTCGAGCGGTCTGCCGTTATTAGACGCGTAGAACGAATCGACAAGCTCACCCGCCTCATCGACCAGGGCGAACTTGGTCGTCGTGCTCCCCGAATCGATACCGAGCGCCACACGCACCGTCTCTCCGGGCGCATACGCATCCGGACCCTTTGCCGGCGTCTCTTTGCCATGGCGTGCCGTAAAATCCGCCTGCTCGGCAGGTGTGGCAAAAAAGGGCTGGGCAAGACGTCCCTCCCCGCTTGCGGGCGCGACCGTCTCGAGCTTATCCAGCCGGACAAAAGCGTCGGGAAGGTCGATCGGTTGGGACGATGCGAACATGTCGGTCAGCGACAGGGCGGCACCGCGCGCGACCATGATCTGCGGATCGCGCGGGACGATAACCTGATCGTCCGATAGATTCAGTTGCTCCCGGAACACGCGGACCAGTGTGGGGTTGTAGGCGAGCGTACCGCCCTCGAAGATTACCGGCGGCTCGATGTCGATACCCTGGGCCAGACCGCCGATCGTTTGGCGGGCGACCGCGTGAAGCGCCGAAAGCGCCAGGTCGGTGGTAGGAATGCCCTCGTTGAGCAGCGGCTGGATATCGGTCTTTGCGTACACGCCGCAGCGGCCCGAGACCTCGTGGACGGTCGTTCCCCGGCTTGCGAGCTGCTCGAACTCGCCCGATTCGGTGCCGACCCCCATGAGCTTTGCCATCTCGTCGATAAATGCACCGGTACCGCCTGCGCACGAGCCGTTCATGCGCATGTCGGCAACCTCGATGTCTCCCTTATCGTTGGTGCGGAAGAAGATCATCTTGGCGTCTTGGCCGCCCAGCTCGATGGCGCAGCGCGTCTGCGGATAGAACCTGCTGATCGCGAGCGCGTTGGCGACCACCTCCTGAACGTACGAGGCGCCCAGCGCGGTCGCGATATCGCGCGCACCCGAGCCGGTCACCGCAACGCGCAGTGACTCATGGGGAAAGCGCTCGGCGAGCTCGCCGAGCATGGCGCGCACGCTCGCTGTCTGACACGCCCCGTGGCGGCGATATCCCCACCACGCCTCGGTCATATCCTCGTGCATCGCGTAAACTTTGGTCGTCGTCGACCCTACGTCCAGTCCTACTAGCAACGCCATAATGCTCCGTCTCTCGCATTTTTCCCGCTAGAGATATACCACTCTACGTAATACAACAGACTGTTGTATTTAAACTCCGTATAAAAAGCGGCTGCCGAAACGCTTCAGCAGCCGCCGAATGCACCAACAGATTGTTCTGCGCGCTAGCACGTCGGGCAACGGAGCAGCACGGGCCCTCCGGTCATGCGCACCGCTCACGCCCGCGATGTCGCCGAGAGAGCTATCCACGCTTAGGGCTCCAACCAAGCAAGTCGCCCGCGCTCAGCAGATCCCTAAGCGAGCTACTCGCACTCAGGAGCCATAGCCTGCTCCAAGAGCTCGGCATGCTCCTCCTCGAAAACCGTCCCCACAGGGAAGGCGCGACGGAAGACGAAGCGGGAAATCGGACCGGCTACCAAAAGGTTCCACGGCAGCGCCATCACAAAATTATGCGGGATGTTGATCATCCAGATCGCGGGCACGGAATACAGGTTCGCAAGGATGCCGCCGGGCATGTGCGTCAGACCCTCACAGGCACCGTACAGCGACATGATGATGACCATGGGAACGACCATGCAGGAGCTGACGGCGAGCGTCATGGCAAGTGGCGAGCTCTTGCCCGGCGTGACCAAGTACTTAAAGGCGAAACCCTTGGCGAGCGGGCTGGCGACGAACCAGTCGCAGCACATGGCAAAAATGTAGGCAACGGGGAAGCCGAGCCACGCAGTGGCAACGACCTCGCCGTTGATGGCCCCGTGCTGCAGGGCAACGTTGTAGATGCTCATCCAGAGCACCATGCAAAAGCACATGATAAAGGTGAACAGCAGGCTCTCTCGTTTGTTGATAGGCATAAAGGGCAGATTCCTCTCTGTGTTGTACCGCGGCGCCACGCAACAAAAACGGGCGGGCAAGATGGAGCTGTTGGAACTTCATCTCGCCCGCCCGTGGTACGCGCGTCTGCGACTACTTATGTGGTGGAACCAGCCTAGCACGAAACGCATGCGCTTCGTAAGCGTTGAGTTTATGAAGATGCAGGGCACCGATAATCCCCCGACCCCATAAGTTGCGGTGGAATACGGACTGTTTTGACCCTTTAAGCAGCAATTCAGTCCCTATTTCACCGCAACTCATTTGGTGCAAAGTAACCTGTCCCCCTTGTACCAATTAGCTGGTGTGGCGCCAGCGAGGGTCGGTGAGCGTACGCGCCACACCCAGTCCAACGGGCAGAAACGCTACGATGAGCACTGCGCGCACAAACCAGCCGAGCATATTGACCGTGTCGAAGGTGCACATGTAATACATCGAGCGATACAGATACAAGCCCGGCACCATAATGACAATCGAAGGCACCGTGAGGGCGATGCGCGGGTAGGTGAGCTTGACTTCGGCCAAGCTTGCCAGCAGACCCGATACCAGCGCGCCGATAAACGCTGCTGCCTCGGGAGGCATTCCCGTGCTGAGGCCCAGGAAGGGAATCATCGTCGGCGCATCGACAAGGGTCAGACGCAGGGTATTGGACACGGCGCCGATCAACCCAGCTGCCGCGGCCATCTTTACCGGGCTGTTGAACATCACCGAGAAGCCGAATACGCCAACGAAGCTCATCACCACGCGCAGGAGCGTAAGGGCAAGCGGCGAAAGGCCCAGTGGGGCAAAGTCGTCCGGCGCCAGGCCAACACACTCGGCAACCATCCAACCTACGAGCGTCGCCATCACAATAATCGATACGGCATATGAAAGGCGCTCGATACCGCTTCGCATGTCGAGCTTGGCGATGTCGAGGCCCGCCGTAATGAGCGGAAAGCCGGGAATCACAAAGAGCATGGCGCCGATATAGCCTTCTTGGTGCGACATTGCCCCCGGTATGACCTGGCCAAGGCCGAGCAATGCCAGCAGATACGAAACGCAAGCGAGCGCAACGCCGGTCGTCAGCGCGCTGAACTGACCAAGGCCTTGCTTGAGAATATGGGAGCGGGCAAAGTTGCCGACACCCGCGCCCACAAACGCGCAGGCCATCTCGATAGGGCCGCCGCCGAGCAAAAAGACGAAGGCGCCGCAAGCACAAGCTGCCGCAAGGCCCTGTTGCCAGGGAGAGTAATCGGGTTTTGAACTCTCAACGGTCTTGAGCATCTCGTGGTATTCGTGCACGGTAAACCGGCGCCCATACGTCTCGATTTCCTTTAAGAAACTCTCCATCATCCAAATGCGATGGGTATTGACGCCCGTTGTGGGCAAGCTGACGACCTCATTAAAGCAGTGACCATCTTCGATGCAGGTGCACTCAAACGACAGAAGACTTAAGTCAACGTGGATGGTGACACCGAGTACGGCGGCAACACGATTCATGGTATCGCGCACGCGCCAGGCACCCGTTCCGCTTGCCAGCATAAGCATGCCGGTGCGGCAGATGATGGATGATTTATCGGTGAGCGGCGCATCGACGGCAAGCTCATCGCCTGCCGTCACGATCTGGTGCCAGTCAGTTTTCATATGGAGCGCGCCGGCACGAACGCCGTGGTGCATGGGGGCTCTCGAAAGCAGCGAGTTAAGGCGCGAAGGCTGTGAGGGCTCCGCCGATTCGCCCTCGTCCTCGTCGGGCTCTTCATCGACCAGATCAAAGGAATCAAGCGGCGCTGGCTCGCGACGGTCGATCAGCTCCTCGTCCTCATCATCAAAGTAGTTGAACTGATCGAGCATGTCCTCTTCGATTGCGCGCTCGCTCGCGTCGTCCATCCCGGTGCTCCCTTCCTATCGACTAACCCCCATCCTAGACAGCGACGGCTAAAGGAAACATAAAAGAGACGGCTGTCATGCGAACCATGCGCGCAATAGCCGTGGGTAGTCGTTTAAGAACGTCCACAATGACTATTGACAGCCAAGGCAACGCCGATGCCTTGGCAACGACAGCGAAAGCCCGCCAGAGCGAGCAAGGTGCCTTGAAACAAGGCGGCATTGACCTTTTGGTCATGCCGCCGAAGTTGAAAGGCAGATTGCCGCTCTGGCGGGCTTGCAGCGTCAACTGGTTACGGCGTTTGGCAAAACGCCGTAACCCCCTAGTACATCTTTGCGCCGGCGGGGATGGAGGCGTCGAGCTGGATCAGGTTGAGGCGCTCCTCGCCCTCCTCCTCGTGGACAGCGCTGATCAGCATGCCGCAGCTGGGAATACCCATCATCTTGCGCGGAGGCAGGTTGGTGATGGCAAGCAAGGTCTTGCCAACCAGGTCCTCGGGCTCGTAATAAGCGTGAATACCGGAGAGGATGGTGCGGTCGGTGCCGGTGCCGTCGTCGAGCGTAAAGTTCAGCAGCTTCTTGGACTTCTTGACGGCCTCGCATGCCTTGACCTTCACAGCGCGGAAGTCGCTCTTGGAGAAGGTATCAAAGTCGACGAACTCCTCAAACAGCGGCTCAACGGCGATCTTGGAGTAATCGAGCGTGGGCTTAAGCGACTTAACGAACGGGCTCGCGGCGTTGCCGGCCTCGGCAGCCTTGGCGGCAGCGGCACCGGACTGGAAACCCTTCTCGGGCTTCATGTGCGGGAACAGCAGCACGTCGCGGATAGAAGCCTGGTTGGTGAGCAGCATGACCACGCGGTCGATGCCGATGCCGATGCCGCCCGCAGGAGGCATACCGTACTCGAGGGCGCGCACGTAGTCCTCGTCGTACTCCATGGCCTCGTCGTCACCGCCGGCCTTCTCGGCCATCTGGGCGGCAAAGCGCTCGGCCTGGTCGACCGGGTCGTTGAGCTCAGAGAACGCGTTGGCGTACTCGTGACCGGCAATAACCAGCTCAAAGCGGTGCGTCAGGCGCGGGTCGTCCTCAAAGCGCTTGGCAAGCGGGCTGACCTCGATGGGGTAATCGCACACGAACGTGGGGTTGACGATGGTGTCCTCGCCCAGCTCATCGTAGATCTCGGCGATAATCTTGCCGGCGGTCCACTCGGGCTTAATCTCCAGGCCCTTCTCGCGCGCGGCGGCAGCAAGCTCCTCGACCGGCGTGTCGATGGTGACCTGCTTGCCGAGCACGTCGGAGACGATGTCGGTCATGGGACGGCTGGCCCACTCACCAGAAAGGTCGATGGTCTGGCCCTGGTACTCGATGACCTCGGGGTTGCCGATGGCCTTGTTAGCCGCCTTAATGACACCCTGGGCGAGCGCCTTCATGCCCTCGAGGTCGGAGAAGGCACGGTAGGCCTCCATCGTGGTGAACTCGGGGTTGTGGGTAAGGTCCATGCCCTCGTTACGGAAGATGCGGCCGATCTCGAACACGCGCTCAAAACCACCGACGATGCAGCGCTTGAGGTGCAGCTCGGTGGCAATACGCAGGTAGCACTCCTGATCGAGCGCGTTGAAGTGGGTAATGAACGGCTTGGCCGTGGCACCACCCTGGATGGTCTGCAGGATGGGGGTCTCGACCTCCATGTAGCCGTCGGACTCCATAAAGCGACGGAAGGTGGAGAGAATCTGCGAACGCTTACGGAAGGTCTCACGAACGTCGTCGTTGGCGATCAGGTCGACATAGCGCTGGCGATAGCGGGTCTCCTTGTCGGAAAGACCGTGGAACTTCTCGGGCAGCGGACGAACGGCCTTGGAAAGCAGGGTCGCGCTCTCAGGGGCAACGGAAAGCTGGCCGCGCTTGGTGCGCACGACCACGCCGGTCACGCCCAGGATGTCGCCCAGGTCGAGGGCCTTGAGCGTATTCCAGGCAGCCTCGTCCATGTCGTTGATGCGGCAGAACAGTTGAATCTCGGCAGTCGCATCGCGCACGACGATGAACATGATCTTGCCCTGACCGCGCTTGGCGACCACACGGCCGGCGATCTTCACGACATCCTCGGTGTCCTCACCATCGGCAAGATCGGCGTACTTAGTCTCGATATCGGCGACGTAGTCCTCAAGCTCAGAGTGCTCGGGATAGGGGTTCTGGCCCGCCTCGAACAGGGCGGCGCGCTTGGCCAGGCGGGTGGCGCGCTCGTCGTTGAGCGTCGATGCCTGATCGGCGGCGTTCTGGTTCTCTGCCATAAGTTAGCTCCTCAAACTAAAACGCTCCCCAGGATTCGGTCCCAGGGAGCGAAAACATACCTTTACGCGGGACCGTGGTCTAGCGTGCGATCTTGGCGAT
>CABUSE010000011.1 GCA_902494135.1 uncultured Collinsella sp.
CGTACTTGTTCTCGAGGGAGAAGATGTGTCCCATCTCCGGGCGGGTATAGCGATCGATCATAGCGGCTCCTTTTTGGTTATTGGCACGTTGGTCGTAACCCAACCATTGTACCGTGCGCAGGTGCAAGTATGGGCAGCAGGCATTAACCTAACATTTTGGAATTGGAGCGGGCAACGGGACGTCCGCGCATTTGCTTCGCAAATCCGCACCGGCTGCGGTCGATCCCCTCGGATTCACGGTGACGATGGGGAAGACTTTGTTGAATTGGCCGTCCCGAGGTCTTCTGTGCTCCATGGAGCGGACAACGGGACGTCCGCGTATTTGCTTCGCAAATCCGCACCGGCTTCAGGCGCCTGTCGGCGCCTTCGCCTGCTCGCTACAAACGCTTCGCGTTCGCTTAACGCTCGCACCCTGGCGGGTTCGAGTCCCGGCGCTTGGTAGTAAAAAGCACGGCAACGTAACGCTGCCGTGCTTGTGCTTTTTACTGGAGCGGGCAACGGGACTCGAACCCGCGAGTGTCAGCTTGGGAAGCTGATGCCTTACCACTTGGCGATGCCCGCTTGTGCGTTGGCTAGTATAACGCGGTTGTCTTGTTCGATACAAGGGTGGTGATGCTTGTTTTAGCTGTGGAGAATCATTTGAAAACCGCGCCAATTGTGGAGATGAGGACCTTTGTCTTTCTTTTCTTACCATCTTTTACCTGCACTTTTATCTGATTGTTGTATTTGAGCTCGATTTGTCAGAAATCGGGCAAGCTTTTGGTCAGGCTCCGGTACTTACCCGCATGAACCTCGGGGGTAGCCTCATCCTACGCGTCGCAGCCTCCCCGTGCGGCGCACGAGGGATAAGGAGCAGCCATGTCCAACGCACCCACGCACTCTGTCCACAGCGCAATCGCAACAGGTCCGCTGCTCCTGCTCCTCTTCCTGCTTTTCGGCTGCCTGGCACCGGGAGCCGCATTTGCCGTCGATGGCTACGACCAGCTCGGCTTCCGCACTATTAGCGATGATTGTGGACCCTTCTTCATCGGCAAGTATGAAGCTCAAGACACCTCGATTGCCTACTGCATGAACCAGGAGCGCCCCGGCCCCACCAAACCGGGCGGCCCATGGCTCAACTTTGATCAAGGCTGGGTGTGGCTCGACGACGAGTTCGCGGCAATCGTTTGTCACGGATATCCTACCGCCACGTCGTTTGGCGGTTACCATCTTTCACCCGATCGCGCCCGCGCCGCCACCCAGCTTGCCGTATGGATGCTCAACGGCACTACCCATGTCGACGGCACCTACTCCTACACGACCGCTCAGGGCAAAACCAAGAGCGGACACTTTACCGCCGACAATGAAGTCGTGGCGGCTGCGCGGTGGCTCCACGACAGCGCAAAATCAGGAAGCATCAAAGCCGCTCCGCACCGCGCGCGACGCTATCTAGGAGCCGTATCGGGCGGCAGCAAACGTCAAGACATGCTCTATGTACTGCCGGCGGTCTCTGTTTCCTTCCAAAAGCAGTCTGCTAACACCGTTATTACCAGCGGAAACAATACCTATCAGTTTACCGGGGCAACATTCGATATTTTTGAGAGCGCCAGCGGCGCGCGTGTCGGCACCATCAAGATGGACAGCAACGGTCGAGCGCAAGCAACGCTTCTGCCCAACACGGCATACTACCTAGTTGAAACGAAGGCGCCGGCCGGCTATGTCCCCCGCCACGATCGTATTGCCTTTACCACGGGGAATGACGGCGGGCGGGTCGCCATTGATGAACAGCCCGGCACCATCAATCTGCGTATCGTAAAACTCGATGCCGCGACGAATGCCGGCCCCCAGGTGGGATCTTCACTCGCAGGAGCAGAGTTCACGTGTGTGTCGCAATCAACCCCTGGATGGGCACAAATCCTCACGACCGACGAAAGCGGTCGGGCCACCCTCGCCGATGTCCCCTTAGGAACCTTTACCATCTACGAATCAAAAACCCCCGAGGGCTACCTGCCATCCAACGACAGCTGGACCTATACCGTTGGAGCCGACCAGCTCGGCGATTCAGGCGTGGTCGAGATCGAATCTCGCGTTTCCGATATCCCCATTGCGTTTAACCTTGAGATTTCCAAATTCAAGGATTACGGCAATAGCGACCAATCCGGCCTGGAGCAGCCGGCGGGTGGTGTTGTCTTTGAGGTTGTCAGCAACAGCTCTCAGCAGGTTGTTGGCACACTGACCACAAACGTCTATGGCTTTGCCTCCACCAAAGATCAGCCCGAAGCATGGTTCGGCGCAGGCAAGCGACCCGCCGGTGTCCACGGAGCCGTCCCATACGACCGTGCCGGCTACACGGTTCGCGAGGTTCCGGAAACCGTCCCCGAGGGTTTTAAACGTGCAGGGGAATGGACCGTCGGGGCCAATCAGATTTCCAACGGCGCCGAGCTTCAATATATCGTGGACAACCATGCTCTGTCGACGCATCTCCAGATTGTAAAACGCGATGCCCAAACAGGCGCTTCTGTTCCACTAGCCGGATTCACTTTCCAACTACTCGACAGCAATCAGGAATCTGTCTCACAAACTTGCTGGTATCCAACACATAACGTAATGGACACCTTTACGACTGACGCGACCGGGACCGTCACACTGCCCGAATCGCTCGTGCCGGGCACCTATTATGTACGCGAAACCTCGGCCAAAGAGCCCTATCTTGTCGGCGAGGAGATCGAGGTAAACATACCCGCCGACATGAACCTAACGCCCGTTGCAATCGCCTCGTATTATGACCACGCCGCGACCGGAAACATCAGGATCGTTAAAACCGATGCCATAGACGGCAGCAGCCTCGCGGGCGCCGTCTTTGAGATCCGTGCCTCGAGTGATATCGTGCGCCCCGACGGTAGCATTGCCGCGCTCGACGGTGAGACTGTCGCTACCATCACGACGGATGAAACTGGAGAAGCACGCGCGGACAACCTCCCGCTGGGACTTGGCACCGCACGCTACGAGGTTGTCGAGACTCAAGCGCCGGCAGGCTTCTTGCTCGATCGGACAACCCATATTGTCGACCTTACTTATGCCGACCAGAAAACACCCGTTGTAGAAGCACGGCTTAACGTATCCGACGATTACACCAAGGTTGATATCTCCAAGGTCGATGCAAGCGGTGAGCAGGAAGTGGAAGGCGCACAACTCACCTTATATGGTCCCGATAAAACCGAAATAGACTCCTGGACCTCATCCGACAAGCCACACCGCGTCGAACATCTTGCACCCGGCACCTACTCGTTGCGCGAAATGATGTCTCCGCGGACCTATGACCTTGCCGAGGAAATAACGTTTGAAATAAAGGATACGGGAGAAGTCCAATCCGTCGCGATGAAGGATGCGCCCATCGAGATCAAGGGACAGGTCGACAAGCGTCAGGAACTTGTCCAACCTATCGAAAAGGGCCTGTTGGCTAACGGCGATGGTAAAAATCGCGCCGCGACGCAAACTAATACGGATGGACTTTTCTCCTATACCATCGACGCTCGAAACGATTCCGCTACTTGGGTTGATGAGTTTACGATTACCGATGATCTTGAGTGCGCCAAAGACGGCACGGCGAGATTCATCTCAATCGAAACCCCCGTCGCCATCGGCGACCTCAACGGTCTGTGCAACGTGTGGTATCGCACGACGCCGTTGGACTCGACAGACGTCGATGAGCCGGCGAACGCGACACTTGACGATGGACACGAAAATCCTTGGCTTGAGTCCGACGAAGTAAAAGAGAGCCTTGGTGAGGACTGCCGCCTCGTCGATTACGACGGCTGGCGCCTCTGGAAGGCGGATGTCTCGACCACGGAATCCACCACACTCGAGGCGGAAGAGCTCGACCTTGCATCCAATACCGTCGTAACAGGCATTCGAATTGAATACGGTGCGGTAGCCGCCGACTTTACGACTCGAAGCGATGCGGATTCTTGGACCCGCGATGATCTCAAAGATGAGCACGACGACCTTGACGATGCCAAAGCAATCCTTGGCACAGACGCTCGGGGCGCAGTCGTACACATGCAGGCAACGTCGGCTTATACGCCCCAAACCGCACTCACCAACAGCGCGCGCGTCGATCTTTGCCGCAACGGTGGCGGCGATAAACTTGAGTCACATGACGAGGACAGCGTCATTCAACGCTGTACCCTACCGCAGGACCTACCGGCAACAGGATCAGTTCCCATCGCCGCTTGCATCACCGCGCTCCTGACCTCGGGTGCCGCAGCCCTATGGTTCGCTCGCCTTAGGTCGATCCCAAAGAAGCGCTAGCGCGATGAAAAAGCGGGCGAGCCAGTCCCCTGGCTCGCCCGCTTTCAATCATTTAAATCGCCGCATCTACTCTGCAGACGAAGATCCACCATCAACGATTGCCTGCTCGGACTCAGGAATCCCATCGGCACCCGTACTCTGTTCTTGCTCCACCTCTTCGCTGATTGCGGAGGCGGGGGTCGAGCCCTTTGCACCCACGATGTAGGCAGCCCCAAATCCTAACGCAATGGCAATCAAGGTCAAAATCACGTAGACAGGCCAATGGCGCTTAATATACGAAAACACGTTGACTCCTTAGAGCTCCGTCTACGAACGGCGGATAACCTCGGTCACGACCTCGGATACCGTAGCAATGTTCGTCGGGTTGACATTGTGGGGCAGGTCGTCCTCGGTACGAGCGCAAGCCAGACGCGTGCCGTCCACGCCGGCGATGGTAAGGGCTCGGCGGCTCGCCTCGAGCGCAGCATAGGCATCGGTCTTGGCATAGGGCATCTCGAGCGCGCCACAATCGACATGGAACGACTTGCAGACCTTGCTGACCAGGTTCATGATGCGGCGATCGCCCTTGAGCAGTTGTTGTTCGCCCTCGACCGTCACCACCGAAAGCCTACCGGCGCCGACGGATTCAAGATTGATAAAGAATACGCCGCGGAGCTTATCGCGATGCGAAGCCAAGAAGGCCTTCATGCCAGCGCCATCACAATCCGAGGCGCCCGTTGCCACAAACCAGATATCGTGACCGAGCAGCTCATCATCGCCCATAGAGGCGACAGCCGAGAGCATATCTTCGGAAGAAGCGCCATCGGAAGACGTAGCGCCACCCTTCCAGCCATCGTTATCGTCCTCGAAGTTACCCCACGAACCGATACCGCGACCGGACTTCTTGGCATCGTAATCGTCTTCGACGCCCAGCCAGTCACTCATGCTGTCCTGCTCGTTTTTCTTTTTACGGCCGAACAGACCACCCAGGCCGCGCTTACGAGACTTGGGTGCCGCCGGGGCGGGAGCCGAAATGGTCTCGATCGGCTGTGCGCCCGACGCAACGGGCATAGGAGGCGCAACGGGTGCCGATGTGGGTTCGGGGCCCTGGGCAGTAGCAAAGGGATCATTGACCTGTGCGGAGGGGTCGGGAAGGTCGAACAGCGACGTGCGAGACGCAACGTTTGCCTGCTTCATAGACGGCAGCGACGGATCGGGGACCGAAGCCAGCGGAGACGAGGAAGGTGCAGGCGACGGTGCCGACGCCGGATCGGGAACATTCATCTGCGGGCGCGGCGATGCCTGGGAGGAAATCTGGGCCATAAGGGAATCGACCGTTTCGTCCTGGGTGGGAGCGACATTGGCAACCGTGGCACCGGAACCACTCGGGGTCGGCATGGTGAAAATCTGCGTGGAATAAGGCCTCGACTCATCCGTCTCGGGAGTCTCGGAAACCGCAGGCACTTCCTCCTGCTCGACCTCGGTCGAATCATCTTGCTCGGCTGCCGCGTATTGCTCTTCGTCAGAGTTGGCCTCGACGGGCTCGTCCTCGGCGGCATCTTGGATTTCGGCAGCATCAACAGGCTCGTCATCGTCTGCCGCGTCGCCCTGCTCATCGGAAACAGGAAGGGGCTCGGCAATCGCGGTGCCCTGTTTTTCAAACGTTATCGTGGAATCGAACTGCGCGGCATCAAACGACATGGTGCTATCGACGTGCTGCTGAGCCTCGAAAGACGTCGTCGCTTCAACAACATCCGCGGACGCCGGTTGCTGGGACTCAAAGGACGTTGTAGCTTCGGCGGCTTCGACGGGCGCGGACTGCATAGCCTCGTTCTGCTCGAACTCTTGCGCCGCGAGCTCACGTGCCGCCTCGGCTGCCTGCTGCTGAGCGATAGCCTCCTGCTCGGCAGCCTCGCGTGCGGCAGCGCGCTTCTCCTCGAAATCGTCGACAAATTTCTTGCCCTTTGCAAACGCACCCTTAAAGAAGTTGGAAGCGCTGGCGCCAATCGACGAGAACGCGGATGCAATGTCGGCATGCGGCGTTGCCGCGGGAATCTCGGCCGAGAAATCAGTATCGCTCTCGTAAGACACGCGCCTCGGTTGTTCAACGTAATCGTCGTCAGACTCGTCCGCAACGTCTTGCGCCGGTGCGGCGGGAGCCAAAATGTCCAGTCCTGCCGCGGGATCGAACGCGGACACCGCCTCGGGATCGGCAACGGCAGCGGTAACCGCGGCAGACTCATCATCCGCAGCGACAACGGGCGCAGGCGCAGCCACGACGGGGGCAGGCTCGGGCTCAAACGTTGGCTCCTCGCCCTCCTCGTAATCGAGCGTGCAGGACTCGGGAAGCATTCCGAGCGCACGGATGGCATCCGAACCAAAGCGGATGTTGCCGGCGGCGTTGCGATAGAGCTTGGGCTCGGGCTCGGCAGACTCCTCCGCCGGCTCGGCAGCGGGAACCTCGTCATTGAACTCTTCGGCTTGGGCAGCCTGATTCTGATCCTCAGGCACGATAGCGCCGATCAGCGTCTCGTCGGCAGACGCACCCTCAAAGCCCTCGATTTGCTCGTCGAAAGCCTCGCCCTGTTCGGGCTCGGTCTGAGCGTCGGGAGCAATCGGCTGACCGAATTCGTCCTCGGCGTAGGTAGGCTCTTCATACTCGATGGTGTTGCCGTAGTCGTTTTGCTGCTGGGCCGCGGCATATTCCGCCGCTGCGCGCGCCATTTCCTCGGCACGACGCTTCTGCTCCCCAAAATAGGTATCGAACGGAACATCGTCGGGAAACTCGTTTTCGCCCTGGAAGGGAGCAACGTTGTCCATAACGCCGAGCATAGCGGCGACAGAAGACTTGTTGCACACCGCGCCAGACGTATAGGGAAGAATGTGGCGGTTAGAGATGATGTTTACCGCGTTGGCGAGTGCAACGAGGGAAGCGAGGATCGCGACAATCCACAGCAGAACCTTGAGCGCGCCGGGGAGCGGCAGAATACGCAGGATGGCAACGGCAGCGGGGGCAACCGTGGCAACGGGCAACAGCTTGGCGATGAGTGCACGATACGAAGCATAAGGCTCGCGGGCGAGCAGCTCAGCACGGGGAGAGTCGTAGTGTGCGACAACGACCACCGGGCGGTTACGCGGGGACGCGAGCGGGCCCGAGGCCTTGTGGTAGGCGATGACATTTTGGCTCACGCCCGTCTTGCCCAGGCGCGAAACCACGGGGTGGCCCGTGCGCTCGAGCACGTAAAGAACGGCGCCGACAATGGCCAGCAAGGTGCCGACCAAGCCGATACCGCCGCCGATGCCCATCAGCAGGGCGCCGGCAAACGCAAGAATACCGGTAACGGCAAATGCCAACCTACTGGGCGCCGGGGCATTGAACTCCTGAACCTCGGGGTCAAAGCCGTGGTTGCGGAAGATCTGAGCGATATCTTCGGCAGCCAAGCGCTCTTCTTCGCTGCATGCCGGCGTAATGCCGGTGTTCTGCAGCAGGTGGTTAATATAGTTCTGGGTGTTCGCCATGTGCGCTCCACATCCATAATCCGACAAATAGGCCCAATGCATGCACATTAGAACCGTATATAGTCGAAAGTATACCCCGAGCGAGCGCAAACGACCGAATTCGGGCCATCTTAACGCCCCGAGCGGACAAGGATATAGCCTAATCTCCATATCGGACTAAAATCATGGCAGCAAACCACCTTCTCATGCGAGGACTCTATGACGGCAAGCGACACGACCGAGACAATTAAAAAGGGAAATTCGGAGCCCAGTTTCGATAAAACGGCTCAGCGCATCCTCAATCTTTTCTTTGTGCTCAATAGCTCCCCCGAACCGCTGACGACCGAGCAGATCGTCTTGGATTCTGACCTGGGATATGGCTCGGGCAATATCGACTCGGATAAGCGCAAGTTTCGACGCGATCGTGACAAGCTGCTCGAACGCGGCATCTTAATCAAGGAGGTTCGCCCCACCGGCGCGCAGGAGACCGAGGAAAGCTCGTGGACAATCGACCGCGAGCACACGTTTGCGGCAGGCGGCCTCATTACCGCAGACGACGCCGATATCCTGCTCAACGCCATCGACCAGACACTAGCGGCCGGCTCATCCACTTTTGCCGCACCGCTTGCCGATATTCGCTCCAAGATTGCCTATCTCACCGGCAGGACGACGGTAGACGAGGCGCCGATCAGCCGCTCTCCCACCGTCGATGCGGTTTGGAGCGCCTTTGCCGAGCGATGCGCGCTGCGATTTTTATATCAGAACGGACGCGGCGAGCAGAGAGAACGTACCGTCTGCGTCTACGGCATGTTCGAGCGCGAGGGCGTGGCTTACTTCTGCGGCCTCGACAACGTCACCGACGACATCAGGACATTCCGCTGCGACCGTATCGTTCGCGCTTGGCGTCCTTCGAAGGCCTACGTCATCCCCGCGGACTTCAACCTCAGCGACTACCTGTTCTTTGAATTCGATTTTGCCGACCGACCGCCCGTTGCAGCCACGTTCTCATTCGCCCCTCAGACGCAGATCGATATGATCAACGGTCTCACGCGTGGGCGAGGTGAGCTCGTACACACCGATGTGGGATGGACCTGGACCGTTGACGTGCGCGATCTTGAAGCCGGCGCCTCATTTTGCATGGCCCACGCCATGGACGGCATGAGGCCCGTGGCCCCCAAATCGCTCAAACAGGCGTGGAACCACCTCATTGAAAGGACGGTGCACGAGTATGCCCGTGCGTAAACTCACCAGCGAGCAGAGACTCTCGCGCGCCATCGACATCATGGAGGCCCTCTACGCCGCCGGCGAGAGCGGCATGACACGGACCGAGATTTGCAGTCGCTTTGACATCACGGGGGTATCGCTCGACGAGATTCTCGAGATCGTCTCGACGCTCGCGGACCGAGAATCGGGCGCGCGCATCATCTGCGAATGCCGCGGCGAGCGTGTGGTCCTCACCGGTGACGCCGGGCGTGTGCTACCGCTGCGCTTGAGTGCCGCCGAGGGCGCTGTGCTCAACCATGAACTTGAATCGTTGGGGATCGAGCCGCATACGGCAGCTCGGATTCGACATGCCCTTCTACCCGAAGAGCTCGGCTATAACCAGCGCGTCTTTGACACCGTCAACCACGGGTCGCACTGGCAGCAGCTGAGCTGCGCCATTCAGGACGGTGTTCGCTGCCGCATCTCGTATCGCTCGATGGACGATGCACGGCCACGTGAGCGTCTGGTCGACCCCTTGCGCATTACGGCAAACGGCGACCAAACATACCTGATTGCCTGGGACATCGCGGTCGATGAGCAGCGCACCTATCGCATGGATAAAATCGAGGGACTCGCCTTGACGGAAGACTCCGTCGTGCCTCATGCACCGGACGTCACATCCCTCCACGATTCCCTTGCTCGGACGCAGCGTAGCGCAAAGCTCTTGATGCCATTCGATATGGCGGAGCATCTGGACTGGGCCGGCATCACCCTAATCGAGCGCAGCGGGGCAGACATGGCAACGGTAACCGTGCATTATGGCTCCGAGCGTTGGCTACTGAGCCAGGTAATCGCAGCGGGCGGAGCCATCCGCATCTTGGATGACCCCGCCCTGTCAAAGCGTCTGTGCGATATGGCAAAAACCCTCGTCTGTCCGCTTTAGCGCCGCCGCTCGTGGCGTGCACGCCACAGTTGCAGATAGTGCCCAATCTGTGCCGATTCGATGCGCTGGTAGGAGCTCGTGGGCAGCGACGTTAAGAACTTCTTTCCGTAGCCCTTCGTCACCAGGCGCGGGTCGGCCAGAATCAGCACGCCGCAATCGGTCGACGAGCGGATAAGGCGGCCGGCCGCCTGCTTGACCTCGAGCACCGCCTCGGGCAGCGAATAGCGCGCCCAAGCGCGGTCTTCACGCAGGTTGCGCTCGCACGAGAGCGGGTCCGTGGGGCTCGAGAACGGCAGCTTGGGAATGATGACGCAGCGCAGCGTCTCGCCGCTGGCGTCGAATCCCTCCCAGAAGGCCTTAAGCGCAAAAAGCGATGAAGTCGGCTCGCTGATAAACCGGTCGCGCAGGCGACGAGGAGATGAGTTGCGCTGCTGGCAGTTGAGTTCCAGACCCGCACGGGCCATCTTGGGCTCAACGCGGGCGTACAGGTCTTCCATGTCGCGCCGATTGGTGAACAGTGTGAGCACCGATCCGCCCATGGCAAGATGGGCGTCGACCAGCACGCGCTCGAGCGCCGTAAGATAGCTCTCACGATCGCGCGGATCGGGGATATCACCCGCAACGACTACAGCCATGTTCGAATCGAAGTCGTAGCTCGAGTCCAAGTGCAACGATGAGGATGTTGAAGCACCGATGCGATCGAGGCCGACCGCGTGGTTAAAGTGTTCAAAGCTTTTGGACACCGTCATGGTCGCCGAGGCAAAGATAGCCGTGTGAACCTCGGGCAGCCACTCGGTTGCCAAGGCCTCGCCAATGTCGATGCGCTCTGCGGTCATTGACTCTCCGCCGGCACGCAACCTGCGATTGACCTGCAGCGAATACACGTAGTGTTCATCGGTGCCGTCAATGATGAGTTTGAGGTTCTCGGCCAGCTCGTGCAAGCGGCGCGAGATATCACCCAGGTCGACAACAACCTCGGGCTTGTCGGCGGCGACGGCTTGCACCAGCGCGTCGACGCTCTTGTCAGCCTGTTCCAACGCGTCGATGGCAGCGTAGGCCGACTGTAAGAAATCATGCCAGTCGTCAGATTCGCGCAGTTCGGGGCCAATCCATAGATTGGCATTGTCATAACCCCCACGGGCACGGCGGCCGAGCTCGCGAACGCCATCGAACACGTCGGCGATTGCCATGCTCGCGCGCGCAACCGTCGACGTCGCCTTGGCAGTAAGGCCCAGATAGAGCGTAGAGCCCTCGGAGGTTGCCAAATCACGGGAAACCTGGCTTAGCGCGCCGGTGCTCGAGCCACCCAGGCGCTCAAACAGAACGCGTGACTCGTCCGCCGACACCACGCGCGCCCACTGGCGGCGCGCCTCGCGCTCGATGGAATGGGCCTCGTCGATTACCCAATGACGAATCGGAGGCAAAATCCTGCCCTCGGCCGCAACGTTGCGGAACAGCAGGGAATGGTTGGTGACCACCACATCGGCATGCGCCGCACGACGGCGAGCGCCGTGGACCAAACATTTATCAGGGAAAAACGGGCAGAGGCGACGAGCACACTCGCGCGAGGCCGTCGTAAAGTCGGGGCGGTTGACGCTGCGCCACCGAATGCCAAGTGAGTCGAGGTCGCCATCGGCTGATTGGCAGACGTACGCCATAATGACCGCGACCGCCGTGAGCGTGTCCGCCGGATCGCGCTTGGTGGTAATCTCGGCCTGGCCGCGGCTCATGCGCTCAAGCTTGCGCAGGCACGGATAGTGGTCATACCCCTTGAGAGCGCAAAATGACAGACCACCGTCCAGTTGCTCGGCAAGTTTTGGCAGCTCATGGTACATGAGCTGGTCGGCGAGATTGTTCGATTTGGTCGCAATACCAACCGTGATGTTGTTACGGCGTGCTGCCTCGGCAAAAGGCACCAGATAGGCCATCGATTTGCCGACGCCCGTGCCCGCCTCAATTACACGATGAGTGCCCGTGACCAGCGCATCGCGGACCTCGAGCGCCATCGCAATCTGCTCATCACGCGGCTCGTAGGTGGGGTACATGCGATTGACCAGGCCACCTGGCGCATAGTCTGCCTCAATCTCCTCACGACTCGGCATCTTGAGGACCGGCAGTTCGTCGGCGTCCACCCGATCGTCGGCGCGATCGGCCTTGAGAACGTCAGCACGAGCGGCGCTGAGAGAGAAGATAGAACCAGGGTTCTGCCCTGCCAAGAATGAGAAGATAGGACGATAGGACCAAGGCACATCCGGATGCATGTCGGCTAGGCGCGCCATGAGGCCCTGGGGCAAGTCGGTGAGCGCCACGAGCAACACGCGCCATACGCCACACAGGGCGTCGACGTCGGCATTGGCACGGTGTGATACCGAGTCACAGCCAAACAGATCGGCCATAAAAGACAGCTTGTGCGAGGCCAGGCGCGGAAGCGCGATTCGCGACAGCGCCAGCGAATCGATCCAAATATCGCTCACGTTGACGCCGCCTTTGACCGACTCGATAAACGAGCGGTCGAACGTGGCGTTATGTGCGATCACCGGGCAACCACCGACAAAATCGGCGAGAGCGGCGACGGCCTCAACGGCCGACGGGGCATCTGCCACATCGGCATTTGTAATGCTCGTGAGCTCGGTAATCTCGGCGGGAATCAGCTGCTTGGGATGCACGAAGGTATCGAAACGGTCGACGATCTCGCGGCCCGAAAGACGGGCCGCCGAGATCTCGATCAGTTCATTGTCCTGCACCGAAAGACCTGTGGTCTCGGTATCGAGGACAATCACATCTTCCTCGATAAGACCAAAGGACTGCGTTTTGGCGCGTTCGGCAAGCGTGGCATAGGAGTCGATGACAAACTGCGGCGTTCCTGACGAAACCGCGTCCTCGATTAGCATGCAATGCCCGCTCGACGAAGGCCCATACGGATCAGGCTGTCACAGACCTGCGGGAACGTCATGTCGTCGGTGTGGCGGATCTCGTCCGGATACAGCGACGTATCGGTCATGCCGGGAATGGTATTGGTCTCGAGGATAACGGGGCCGTCCTCACTCACGATAAAGTCGCTGCGCGAGATACCCAGGCAACCGAGGGCCTTGTGAGCAGCACAGGCAAGCTCCTGGGCACGAGCGTAATTCTCGGGTGAAATCTGCGCCGGAATGCGATGGATGTCCGTAGGGTCGACATACTTCACGTCCAGATCGTAGAACTCACAGTCCTCGGGCTTACGAATCTCGACAATCGGCAGAGCGCGCACGTCATCTTCGCCGTATACGCCGACGGTGATCTCGGTACCCTCGATGCACTTCTCGACCAGTACTTTGTCGCCGTACTCAAACGCCTTGGCGATTGCCGCGGGCAGCTCGGAGGGCTCATGGACCAGGGAAATGCCATAGCTGGAACCGTTGACGGCCGGCTTCACAAAGCAGCGCTCGCCACAAACCTCGACGATATGATCGATATCGACTTCATCGCCCACCTCGAGCGCAAGGCCGGGGGCAATGGGAATGCCCGCCTTGGCGTACAGGAGCTTAGAGACCTCCTTGTCGGCACCGCAGGCGCTGGCAAGCACGCCCGAAGCCGTGTAGGGGATACCCAGGGTCTCCATGGCGCCTTGCATGGCGCCATCCTCGCCGCCGGCACCGTGCATGGCGATAAACGCCACGTCAAAGCCGCCGGTTGCCATGGTTACCATAAAGTCATCAGCGGCCGTATCGAGCAGCTCCACCGAGGTGTAGCCGGCTTCCTTCAGTGCCACCACAACGTTCTTTCCCGAATTAAGCGAGATCTCGCGCTCAGCGGAATGACCGCCCGCCAAGACCGCTACGTGCATGTTCTCTAGGCTTTTACCCGGCATGGGCAGACTCCTCCTCTATAATTTCTGCAGCTGATACCATATTGTAGCGATACCCTCTACGTTTCCCCAAAATCGAAAGGCTTCCATGAATCCCAGGACTAAATCTCAGGACATTCGCGACTTGAGCCAAAACGATATTCGCGAGCTCGTGGCCGAGCTTGGCCAGCCCGCCTTCCGCGCGAAGCAGCTCATCGAATGGGTCTTTGAGAAGAACGTTTGTTCGTTCGACGACATGACCAACCTTCCCAAGGCTTTCCGCGAGCAGCTTAAAGAGGCTTTTGCCTTTGATACGCCGACTGAACTCACCAAGCAGGTTTCCAAAGATGGCTCGCGCAAGTATCTGCTCGAGTACCACGACGGCATTTCCGTCGAAACTGTCGGTATGCCCCGTCGCAACAAGCTTTCCGTCTGCGTTTCCACCCAGGCAGGCTGCGGCATGGGCTGTGCCTTTTGCGCTACCGGCCTCAACGGCCTCAAGCGCTCTCTGACCGCTCAAGAGATCGTCGACCAGGTACTTCATGTATCCAACGACTTTGGCGAGCGCGTCACGAGCGTTGTCTTCATGGGCCAGGGCGAGCCGTTTGCCAACTACGACGAGGTTCTCAAGGCGTTGCGAATCCTCAACGACCCCGATGGCATCGGTATCGGTGCTCGTCACCTCACCGTCTCTACCAGCGGCGTTATTCCCGGTATTCGCAAATTTGCCGACATCCCCGAGCAGTTCACGCTTGCCGTTTCCCTGCATTCCGCCATCCAGTCGACACGCAATAAGCTAATGCCCGGTGTTAAGAAGTACACGCTACTTCGCCTTCACGAGGCGCTTCAACTCTACACCGAGAAGACTGGCCGCCGCCCGACCTATGAGTATGCCATGATCGAAGGCGTCAACGATACGAATCCCGAGATGCAGGCGCTCTGCGACTTCTGCGAGGGAACGTTGTGCCACGTCAACCTGATTCAGCTTAACGACATCGAGGGCAGCCCGCTCAAGCCGTCGCCGATTCATAAGGTTGAGGATCTTCAGCGTCGTCTTGAGTCCCGTGGCATCGAGACCACGATTCGTAACTCCCGTGGTAACGATATTGACGCCGCTTGCGGACAGCTGAAGCAGCGCTTCAAAGTTCAGAAGAACGCATAGGGGAGTCGCACCCCAAAACGTTTCATGTGAAACATCGAACGGCCCCGGTTACAGGAGATGCAACCGGGGCCGTTTTATTTATTGACCTTAATTTTGAATCAGCTGCTACCTGTCCCATTTTTTACGGCCAAAATAAGGGGTCCTTGCCTCGTGAATCAGACAAGGACCCCTCAAAATATGCTAAGTAATTGTTAGGTACCTAATAGCCTACATTTTCCCATTGGTTACTAACCCAACCTTGATTAATCTTGGGATTCTTCGTTACCTGAGCCGTACGCATGGCAACATCTTCTGTCATAACATCCATTTTCTTCTTGGATGTATCGACAATATCTTGCGCACTACGAAGCAAACGACCTCGAAGTTCATCGTCTGTCGCGATCTTATAGCCAGCAAAGGCACCAGCCGCGACAGTCGTCGCCAATGCAATCGCAGTTAAAATCCTATTCCTCATCTTGGCCTCCTTGATCAAACTGAATCATTTCGCCAAGAATACGAGAGAGCTCTTCCTCGTCTTTAAACTCAATCTCAATCTTATTCTTTCCACGCGAGCTCTTAACACGCACGTTGGTATTAAAAACCTGACGAAGCACGCGGGCAGCCTTTTTAAAAGACTGAGGCGTTGCAGGCCTCGGCGTCTTAGGTGTCTCTCCGGCAGAAAACAACGGAGCAAGATTTTCTGTCGCTCTTACGGAAAGGCCCTCTGCAACAACCTTCTCTGCAAGTCGAATTCGAGCGTCCTCATAGGGAACTGCAAGAATCGCACGTGCATGACCAGCAGTAAGTTTGCCCTCAAAAATCATCTGCTGAACAACTTCAGGGAGATCGAGAAGGCGCAGCGAGTTTGTAATTGCAGAGCGTGACTTGCTGACCGCCTTCGACAATGCCTCCTGGGTCATACCGCTGGCATCGATAAGCTGGCGATAGCCCTTAGCCTCTTCGACGGGATTCAGATCAGAACGCTGAAGGTTTTCGATCAGAGCAAGAGCCAGCATCTCTTCATCATTAACATCTTTAATGATGACAGGCAGCTCCTCAAGACCAGCAAGCTTTGACGCTTGGTAACGACGCTCACCAGCGATGATCTCATAGCCGTTTCCATGCTTGCGAACCAAAAGCGGCTGCAAGACGCCATGTTCTTGGATTGATTCGCTCAACTCACGAAGTTCAGTTTCGTTAAAGTGAATTCGCGGCTGATTAGGGTTGGGAACGATATCCTCAATAGGTAGTTTTGTTTCAGATGCGGCATTCGAAGCCGATGAAGCCGAACCACCGGTCTCATACTCGGCCTCTGAGACCAAAGCATTGAGTCCACGTCCCAATCCGCCACGTTTCTTTACACTAGGCACGCTTGATCACCTCTTTTGCAAGGTTCATATATGCTTTTGCACCCTTATTTTGAGGTGCATAGGTAATTACCGGTTCCCCAAAAGACGGAGCTTCGGAGATTTTAACCGTACGGGGGATCAACGTCTTAAATGCCTTATCACCAAAGTACGATTGAACCTCCTCAACAACCTGATTCGATAGAGAAGTACGCGAGTCATACATGGTCATAAGCACACCGTAGGTGTCTAAGCCCTTGTTCAGACGAGATTTGACCATCTTCATTGACTCAAGCAGCTTCGTAACGCCCTCGAGTGCGTAATACTCGCACTGGATCGGAATCAAAACGCTGTCTGCTGCGGTCAAAGCGTTGATAGTAAGCAGGCCGAGCGAAGGAGGGCAGTCAATGAAAATAAAATCGAACTCGTCCTGAATCGGCTCAAGCAAATCTTTGAGACGGGTTTCACGAGCAATTGCGCTTACGAGTTCAATTTCCGCGCCTGCAAGCTGAATTGTAGCCGGAATTACGAATACCTTTTTGCAATTTGTATCAAGAACAAGCGATTCTGCCGGCACATCATTCAGCAATGCATCATAGATGCAGTGATCAAGGTCTTCTTTTTCAATTCCGAATCCACTGGTGCTGTTTCCCTGCGGATCAAAATCAACAATCAGTGTCTTACGACCCTGCTCACCCAGTGCTGCTGCAAGGTTTACAGCCGTCGTTGACTTACCGACGCCGCCTTTTTGATTGATGATTGCAATGATACGCGTGTCTTTTGCGCTCTTAGAACGCTTAACGTCGCGAAATCCCACGGTCCCTCCTGGTGTGTATTAAAGCTGTCAAACGGAGGATGTTTCACGTGAAACATTCCGAATCGATAGCAACTGCTATGTTTCACGTGAAACACTGCAAGCTGTTAGTAACCATTATGTTTCACGTGAAACATCTAGGCAAGCGGATTCTTCTTTGCCATGCCATTTGCACGAGGCAATGAAACGGATGCTGAATGACTCTTCTTAAGAACAATGAACTCCCTGTGACCCAAGCCTTCAGGCAAATCAATTGCGTCATTCAGAAGCAAAGTGAAGCCGCAAATCTTAGCTGCTGACATGCCGGAAGCAAGCTCCTCATCCGAAGGATTGCCCTTGGTGATAACAAATAGCCCTCCATCCTTCAGGTACGGAGCCGCATACTCAACAAGAATCGGTAGAGGGGCCAGTGCGCGGGCGGTTACAACGGAGAACTGCTTCTTATGGCTTCTAGCATATTCTTCAAGACGATCATGAACCGCATGAGCATGTTTCAATCCAAGAGCATGGGCAAAGGAATTAACCGCATCAACCTTCTTGCCAACAGAGTCAATATAAGTAGCTTTACGATGCGTGGTTATGGTTAATGGAATACCAGGGAAGCCCGCACCTGTTCCCATATCGAGCAAAGCTCCCTCAGGAGCCTTATTGATATAGGGGAGCAAAACAAGTGAGTCGAGGATATGAAGTACGGCAGCATCTTCTACGTTAAGAATACGGGTGAGATTGGTTGTCTTATTTGTTTCTAGAACCAAATCCAAATGCTGGATACATTTCCTCAGCTCAATATCAGTTACGCTCAAGGAATATTCTTTGCAATAGGAAGTTAGGCGACTCAACATCTCGTCAGCCTGCTGATCGGTAAGTACAAACAACAGAAGCTCCTTTCTGACAAAAATCAGCGTATCGAGAACTTTTGACAAAAAAAGGGGACGTGGAAACCACGTCCCCCTAGCATAAGCTCGAGTAGATTATCGAGCAACAATCACCACATGGCGATCAGGGTCAGAACCCTCAGAATGAGTATCGACTGCATCGTTGCCACGAAGTGCAATGTGAACCAGTCGGCGCTCGTAGGCATTCATGGGCGGAAGCGAAACACTCTTATGAGTGCGGATGGCACGCTCGGCAGCAGACTGAGCCATGGAGGCGACCTTATCCTGACGGCGACTCTTGTATCCCTCGACGTCCACTACAACCGGATACCTAAAGCCAAGCTTGCGGCTCACCAGCAAAGAGAACATAACCTGAAGAGCATCAAGAGTGCGACCATGACGGCCAATGAGAACAGCAAGGTCGGGAGCCGTTACATCCAAAATCAGCTCACCCTCGTCGCCCTCATACTCATCGATAGGAGAGTTGGCGGCATCGAAGTGCGAAAGGATGGAACGCAGGATGGAAATCGCAACATCGGCAATGGTGTCGAGCTCCTCATCGGTCAGCTCTTCACCAGCCTTGTAGCGCTGTGCAATCTCGGGATAATCGCCCGCGACCTGCGGGGCAACCTCCTCAAGCATATCCTCGATGATCTCTTCAGACATAACGTACTCCAAAAGTTAGGTACCTAAATAAGATTGATATCCCACTACTTCTTCTTGTGCGGGCGCGGCTTCTTCTCGCGACGAGTGACCTCAACCTGCAGCGGAGCGTTCTTAAGACGCTCCTCCTCATCGGCCTTCGCCTTGTCGATGACCTTCTGCGTCACAAAAATCTGCTGGATAACCTGCCAAGCAGACGAGACGTCGTAGTACAGCAGAACACCAACGGGAAGGCTCCAGCCCATCCAAAGCATCATGACCGTCATGACAACGGCCATCATACGCATGCTCTGAGCCTGCTGGCCGGTCTGGTTGCGCGACATATAGAGCTGCGGAATCAGGGTCAGGACGGCAAACAGGATCAGGCAAACCAGCGCAGGCAGTGCAACCATAAAGCCATCGGCAAAGGAAGCGCTCGGCGTGGTGGTCAGGTCGGGCAGGATGTTGAAGAACGAGAACGTGCCGTTGTTAAAGTACTGCGGCAGGTTGCGCAGCAATGTAAACAGGGCGAACAGGATAGGCATCTGAATCAGCAGCGGCAGACAGCCAGCCATGGGGTTGAACTTGTTCTCGCTGTAGAACTTCTGCATCTCCTCGGCCTGACGCTGGGGATCGTCGGCATAGCGCTCCTGGATCTCGAGCATCTTGGGCTGCAGCACCTGCATGCGAGCCGTCGACTTGGTCGACTTGAGCATAAGCGGCGTCAGCAGCAGACGGATGATGACCACCAGGATGATGATGGACAGGCCCCAGTCGACCGCAAAGGTCTGGATGAGCTTGAGCAGCTCGAAAAGGATGTTAACGATCCAATCCCACATGTAAGTTTTCCTCCGATAGCGAGTGCCCGCTAGGGC
>CABUSE010000012.1 GCA_902494135.1 uncultured Collinsella sp.
CAGAGCAATGCGCTCGACGAGGATATCGCGCGACTCAAATATGTTTCGGGTAAACGTGAGGAGGCCCTTCGCCGTCTGGGAATTCGGACGGTGGGGGACCTCCTTCTCCATATCCCTCATCGATACCTCGACTTTACCCGTTCTTGGTCTATCGAGATGGCGCCCATCGGTACCGTGTGCACCATCATCGCCACGGTCGACCGTATCGTCCAAAAGCAGCCGCGTCCGCGCATGCAGGTGACCGAGGTCTCGCTTGTTGACGAGACGGGCGTGCTGCAGGTCGCCTTTTTCCGCCAGCCCTGGATTGCCCAGCAGCTTAAGCAGGGCGACCGCCTGGCCGTGATGGGCAAGGTCGAGTTTGCCTACGGCTTTAAGCAGATGGCCTCGCCGCACTTTGAAAAGCTCGAGGACGGGCGTGCCGCAGGCACCATCCTGCCGGTCCATTACGTGAGTGATGGCGTGAGCCAGGCGTGGATGCGCCGCATCGTAAGCGGCGCGCTCGAGGTCGTCGGCAATCCGTTCGATCCGATTCCCGCGCCGCTGCGCGCAAAGCGGAAGCTCATGAGCAATGCCCGCGCGTTGCGTTCGATCCACTTTCCCTCGAGCATGGCTGAGCGCGACATCGCACGCCGGCGTCTTGCCTACGAGGAGTGCCTCTACCTGCAGCTGGCGCTGCGTCTGCGCAACGACGGCGGCCTGGTCGATGTGGTGCCCTATGCCCACACTGCGGGCGAGCATCTGGGCGCGCTTAAACAGGCCCTTCCGTTTTCGCTGAGCGACGAGCAGGAGGCCGCATTCCAAGACATCCTGCATGACATGTGCGATGGCGGGCGCGTGATGAACCGTCTGCTGCTGGGCGATGTCGGTACCGGTAAGACCGCCGTTGCCGCCTGCGCGCTGGCTGTGGCTGCCGATAGCGGCACGCAGGCCTGCGTTATGGCGCCCACGGGCGTGCTGGCGCGCCAATATGCCGATAAGACCGGCCCTCTGCTCTCGCAGGCCGGCATGTCCTGGGCACTTCTGACGGGTGCCACGCCGGCCGCAGAGCGCGAGCGCATCCATGCACAGCTGGAATCGGGCGAGCTTGACGTGCTCTTTGGCACCCATGCGGTTCTTTCGGATAACGTTGCGTTCAAGCATCTGTCGCTCGTGGTCATCGATGAACAGCACCGGTTTGGTGTGGGCCAACGCAACGCCCTGCGCGCGAAGGGGCCGGGTGCCGATCTGCTCGTTATGACGGCGACGCCCATCCCGCGTACGCTGGCGCTTTCGGTCTACGGCGATCTGGACACGAGCATCATTCGCCATCGGCCCGTCCCTGGTGCTGGCGTGACGACACGCGTGCTCACCGAGTCGAGCCGTGACCTCGCCTATGGCGCCATCCGCGAGGCGCATGAAAAGGGTCAGCAGACCTACGTGATTTGTCCGCTCGTGGAGCCGAGTGACTCGGCCGATGAGCTGGAAGACGTGCCCGGTATTGCTCGCGACGACGAGGGCCGCGTAACCGTCCCCGTGCCGCTGCACGATACGGCAACCGAGCTCGACCGACTGCGTCTTGCGTTGCCGGGGCTTACCGTCGAGCGCCTTCACGGCCGCATGCCGGCGGGGGAGAAGGACCAGGTTATCGATGCCTTCAAGCGTGGCGAGATTGACGTGCTCGTCTCGACTACGGTGGTCGAGGTGGGCGTCGACGTGCCTAACGCCACCGTCATGGTCATCGAGAACGGCGAGCGCTTTGGATTGGCTGCCCTGCACCAGCTGCGCGGCCGCGTGGGCCGTGGCAGTGTGTCGGGCACGTGCCTGGTCATGACGCACTCCAAGGGCAACGGCGGCGCATCGGCGGCACAAGACCGTCTCCAGTCGCTCGAAAAGACCTCGGACGGCTTTACGCTCGCCCAGATGGACCTGCGCCTGCGCCATGAAGGCGAGATCCTGGGTTATCGCCAGCATGGTGGTGTGACCCTGCGCTTTGTCGACCTGGACGCCGACGAGGAGCTGATCGAGTGGGCCCATTTGGACGCGGTCGAGCTCTTGCGGTATGCTTGCAACCTTGACTCTGTGGCGACGCGTCCCTTGCGCGACGCGGTCGCCATGCGTTATCGACATATCTTTAAGGAGGTCAGCGGAGGATGAGAATCATCGGCGGCGAATGGCGCGGTCGTAAGATCGAGGAGCCCCGTGGTCGCGATGTCACCCGCCCCACGACTGATCGCGTGCGCGAGGCGTGCGCATCTATGGTCATGTCGGCATTCGATTTCGATTTGGACGAGGTTCGTGTGTTGGACGCCTTTGGCGGCTCCGGTGCCTTAGGGTTAGAGATGCTCTCTCGTGGGGCCCGCTCGCTCACGACGTTTGAGATCGATCGCAACGCCGCGCGGCTCATTACCAAGAATATCGAGTCGCTCTGCCGTGACCGCGCGCGTTGGCGCGTGGTCACGGGCGACATGCTGGCGAGTGCCTCGCGCGGCCGCGTTCCGGGCGGCCCCTTTGATCTGGTCCTGCTCGACCCGCCCTATGCTTTTGGTGCCGAGCCGGTCGAGGAACTGCTGCAGAACCTGGCTCAGCAGGGTTTACTTGCACCTGGCGCTTACGCCTTGTTTGAGCATGCCGCCGCCGATGCGGGCGCGTATCCGGCAGGCTTTGAGACTGTACGTGAGAAGCGCTACGGCATTACCTCGGTCGACCTGCTTCGTTGGGTCGGCGATAACGATGGCGAGGGCGATAGCGCCGGCACCGATGCTGACAACAACGATGCCACGACGTTTCAGGAGGATGCTCATGAGTGACACCATCAACCGCGTGATCGTCCCGGGCACCTTCGATCCCATCACGTTTGGCCATATCGATGTGATCCGCCGTGCCCGCCGCATCTTTCCCAGCGTGATCGTCGCTGTTGCCGAGTCGCAAGGTAAAAACGGTGTAGGCACCACGTTTATGCTCGATGAGCGCGTGGCGCTGGCCCGCGAGGCGCTCGGCGATATCGACGGCGTCGAGGTCCTGCCCTTCACTGGCCTGCTGGTCGACTTCGCACGTGAGCAGGGGGCGGGTGCCGTGGTCAAGGGCCTGCGCGCCATGACCGACTTTGAGTATGAGCTGCAGCAGGCCGACCTTAACTATCGCCTGGATAGCGAGCTGGAGTCCATTTTTGTCATGAGTGCGCCGCAGTACGGCTATATCTCGAGCTCGGTCGTTCGCCAGATCGCCTCGCTCGGCAGCGATGTATCGACGTTTGTCCCGTCCAACGTGGTCGAAGCGCTCAAACATCGCTTTTCGTGACGTTTCTTATTGCCTGGTGGCATGTGGTAAACTAGCACGATGATATGTTACCTATGAAAGGAGACCGGATGCCGGGCGAGAATTTTCCTGGCGATAGGATCGTCAGCTTGGTCGATGAGCTCGAAGGGCTGATCGAGGAAGCCAAGCCGCCTTTCGGCAAGAACGCTCAGTTCAAGGTCATCGACGCCGACGTGTTCTTCAACATCCTCGACGAGATCCGCATGAGCTATCCCGAGGAGTGGCAGAAGTCCCGCCGTATCCTTAAGGAGCGCGAGGAGCTTATGGCTTCCGCCGCCGCCCAGGCCGATTCCATCATCGCTGACGCTCAGCAGCAGGCCCTCACCATTGCCGGGGAGCAGGAGATCGTCCGCCTTGCGCAGCAGCAGGCCGACGACATCCGCGATCGTGCCCAGCAGTACGAGCGCGAGACGCGTTATGCTGCCGAGGACTACGCAGAGCAGGTCTTTACGCACCTGGAGGAGAACCTCAAGAGCCTGACCGGCACCGTTACCCGTTGCCGTCAGCAGCTCAACGAGGGTGCCGCCCAACAGAATGGTCAGTGGTAATGGCTGAGTTCCCGAGCGTTACCGTCGATCTTTCCGAGCAGCTCGAGTTTCCTGGAGATTCGTATCCGCTGACCGGTAAGGTCGATGTCGCCACCTACACGGTGGGCGAGAAGGAGTACCAGCTTCAGGACGGCATCGACTACGACGTTGTCTTTACCAATGCAGGTACCGGTGTCTTGCTCACGGGCATGGTCCGCGCGCACGCCACCGGCGAGTGCGACCGTTGCCTGGAGCCCGCCTCGTTTGATATCGCCGGCGAGATCGAGGAGTTCTACCTCTTTGAGGAGCCCGAGGATCCCGAGGCCTACGAGGACGGCTACGAGCTTCTGGGTGAGGACCGCATCGTCGATCTGGGTGAGCCCATCAATGACGCGGTCGTTATGGACACGCCGTTTGTGGTGCTCTGCAAGCCCGATTGCCGTGGTCTGTGCCCCACATGCGGTTGCAATCTCAACGTCGAGCAATGCGATTGCGCCGCCCAGGCAGAGGCAGAATGGGCCGCTGCCACGGAAAATCCATTTGCAGCATTGAAGAATCTCAAGCTTGATGAGTAAAACTGTGGTAGTATCGCTACTTGCGCGTAATCGCCACACTGGATAGTTCATAAGGAAGGTCACTATGCCCGTACCTAAACAAAAGCAGGGTCGTATCCGCACTCACACCCGTCGTTCCGCCAACATGAAGATCTCGGCTGCGGCTCAGTCCACGTGCCCCCGTTGCGGCGCTGTCAAGCTTCCGCACCACGTGTGCCCCAGCTGCGGTTTCTACAAGGACCGCGAGGTTATCGTTACCGAGTAACGGTATACTCTGGATGCGATGCCGTTCCAAATGGAACCACAATGGCCGGCTCAATGAGTCGGCCATTTTTGTATAAGGAGCATGTATATGAGTAACGTTCGCGTTTGTGTAGACGTTGTGGGCGGAGACGAGAAACCTCAGGTTGTTCTCGATGGTATCGAGGCTGCGCTTGCCGCCGATCCCGATATCGAGGTCTTGGCAGCTGGCCCCGCCGAAATCGTCAATCCCTTTGCAGCTTCCCATGCACGTGTTGAGGCCCTTGAGGCGCCTGACGTTATCGCCATGGATGACGATCCCATTCGCGCCGTGATGACCAAGCGTAAGTCGTCGATCGTGCTTTCTTGCCGCGCCATTAAGAAGGGCAACGCGGATGCGTTCTTCTCCGCCGGCTCCACCGGTGCCATGACCGCCGCCGCCACCGCCTATGTGACGCCGTTTAGGTATCAGGCCGAAGGCAAGAAGCAGCCGGTGCGCCCCTGTCTGACCAATGCGCTGCCCAATCGCGCCGGCGGTCTGACGGTGCTGTGCGACATGGGTGCCAACCCCGATGTGGAGGTCGATGACATGGTGCGTTTTGCCCAGATGGGTAGCGCCTATGCCCGCGTCGTCCTGGGCATCGAGCATCCTCGCGTGGGCCTGCTTGCCAACGGCACCGAGGATGAGAAGGGCTCCAACTTTACCAAGGCCTGTTTCCCTGCTATGAAGGCCGCCGTTCCCGGCTTTGTTGGTAACTGCGAGGGCACCGACCTCACCTCAGGTAACTTCGATGTCGTCGTTGCCGATGGCATGTCGGGTAATATCGCTCTCAAAGCTACCGAGGGCGCTGCCAAGTTTTTGCTGCAGGAGCTCAAGGGCGCCTTTATGGCCTCGCTCGGCACCAAGATCGCCGCGCTGCTCATTAAAAAGCAGATGCGCGAGATTAAGGCCAAGCTCTCTGGCGACGCCAAGGGCGGCGCGATTCTTCTGGGCCTGCGCGGCTTGGTCCTGATCGGCCATGGCGCCACCTCAGTCGAGGCTGTCAAAAACGGTACGCTCGCGGCGGCCGAAGCCGTGCGCGCCGGGCTGGTCGAGAATGTCGCCAACTCTATGGACGGTATCGTTTTATAAGAGCGAGTTAGAGCGCTGTTATGTGCTTCGCGGCGCACGTCGTGGGGTAGAATCAGAACCGTGTCTTGGTACCGCCCGGGCGGTACCATTCTTTTGGTATTCATGCACTATGAGAGGAAGCGCTATGGACCGCTCCGAAATCTTCGACAAGATCGCCGAGGTCGCTGCTGACGTTCTGGGCGTCGATGTTGCCGAAATTAGCGATGAGACCACCTTTGACGACCTCGATGCCAACTCGCTCGAGCGCCTGCAGCTGGTTACGGCTATCGAGGACGAGTTCAACCTCGAGATCGATGACGAGACCCTGCTCTCGCTCAACTCTGTCGCCGACGCCGTCGACGCTATCGAAGCTGCCAAGGAGGCCTAAGTCTTGGCTTTATCCGACCGACTTACGCGCGCCCAGGAAATCTTGGGCCACGAGTTCAACAATAAGGTGCTGCTGCGCGCGGCGCTTACGCATCCCTCGGCAGTCGAGGGCCAGCCGGTTTCTGCCAGCTATGAGCGCCTTGAGTTCTTGGGCGATTCCATTTTGGGCGCCGTGGTCGCACGCTCCCTGTTTGAGTCCTATCCCGAGTTTGACGAGGGCAAGCTCACCCGCTTGAAGGTGTCGCTCGTCTCGGGCGCCACGCTGTCCGAGGTTTCTCACGAGCTGGGCATCGACGACATCATCATCTTTGGTGCCTCCGAGACCGGTACCGGCGCGCGCGGCCTGCATTCTGCGCTCGAGAACGTCTACGAGTCGCTCGTGGGCGCACTGTACCTGGATGCCGGCTGGGATGCCGCAGCGGAGTTTATCCACCGTACGCTTAAGCCGCATTTGGCTTCCGAGCGTGCCGAGCACCCCGCGAACCCCAAATCGTTCTTGCAGGAGTGCGTGCAAGCCGACGGTCACGAGCCCCCGGCGTACAAGCTCGTTGGCTCCGAGGGCCCGGCGCATGCGCCCACCTTTACCGCTGTGGTTTTGATCGATGGTATTCGCCAGGGTCGCGGCTCCGGCTCCTCAAAGAAGGAAGCCGAGGGTGCTGCCGCGCTCGAAGCGCTCGACCGCATGGGTTACACCACCAACGGCGTGATTCTGAACAAGAAGCACGTGTAAGCGAGGAACCGTGTATCTCAAGTCCCTCACGCTCAAAGGGTTCAAGTCGTTTGCCGACCGCGCCCATATGACGTTTGAGCCGGGCCTGACCGTCATCGTCGGCCCCAACGGCTCGGGAAAATCGAACATCTCCGACTCGATTCTGTGGGTCCTGGGCGAGCAGAGCGCCAAGCAGCTGCGCGGCCAGGCCATGGAGGATGTCATCTTCTCTGGCTCGTCAGCGCGCAAGCCGGTGGGTGTCGCCGAGGTCACGCTGGTGCTCGATAACTCGGACCATATGCTGCCCGTCGATTTTGACGAGGTCGCCATCACCCGTCGCATGTATCGCTCGGGCGAAAGCGAGTACCTCATCAACTCGAGTCCGTGCCGCCTGATGGACATTCAGGACATCCTGCACGATTCGGGCCTGGGCAAGGATACGCATTCCATCATCAGCCAGGGCAAGCTCGACGCCATCTTGCAGAGCCGCCCCGAGGAGCGCCGCGCCCTCATCGAGGAGGCCGCCGGCATCTCCAAGCACAAGCGCCGCAGGGAGCGTGCGCTCAAAAAGATTAAGTCAATGGACGAGCACCTGACGCGTGCCCGCGACATCAATAAAGAAATCGCCCGTCAGCTGCGACCGCTGGAGCGTCAGGTCGATCGCGCGCGCAAGTACAAAGAGCTGTCCTCGCGCGCGAACGAGCTTACGCAGATGCTAGCCGTCGACGAGCTGCGTTCGCTGCAGTCGCAGTGGAACGACCTGGAGAGTCGCTCCAAGGAGGGCGCTGCCGAGCTGGAGCTTGCGCAGTACCGCATGGGCGAAAAGGAGCGCGAGCTCGAGAAGCTTCAGGTTATGCTTGAGGAAAAAGGCCTGTTTGTGGGCGACTTGGGCGAGCAGCGCCGCCATATGCAAGACGTGGTCGGCCGCATTAACTCCGACATGCGCCTGCTCGAGGAAAAGGGCCACAACATGGTGTCGCGCCTGTCTGACATGCGCGGGCAGATTTCGAGTTCCGAGCATCAGCGTCGTCGCGTGGTCGAGGAGCTCGAGGACGCGCGTGCGCAGCTTGAGGAAGTGACCGGCGCGCATATGCAGGCCCAGGAGGACGTTGACGCCGCTGGTCCTGCCGCCGCTGAGCTCCACGAGCGGCGCGTGGCGCTCGACAATCAGATTTCGCAGCTTACGCGTGAGCAACGCGATGTGCAGCGCGTGGCCGATAACGCCGCGCTCGAGCTCGCCAAGGTGAAGGATTCGCTTTCCAATGCCGAGGTCGAGGACAACATGTATGCCTCGCGCCTGGAGCAGATCGATGAACAGCTCGAGGAGGTCACGGCCTCGCTCGAGAGCCGTCACGACCGCGCCGAGGAGCTTGAGGGCGCTCTTGAGGAAGCGCGCCGGGCTCAGGTCGATGCGCGTGAGGCCACCGAGGTCGCCCGTGCGGCCCTGAAGGACTTGCGTGCCCGCGAGAGCGAGGCGCGCAACAAGCTGTCCGAGGTGCGCTCGGAGCTTGCCAGCCAAAAGAAGCTTGATGCCCGCATGGCCGACAGCTCGCCGCTCGTGAGCCGTCTGGTGGGTGCGTTGGGCGACGATGTCTCGGGTCGTCTGGGCGACGTGCTCGAGGCCCCGCGCGAGCTTGAGGGCCTGGTGGAGCAGCTACTTGCCGGCGATATCGATGCCCTGCTGTTTGATGACGCCGCCACGCTTGAGCGTGCCGGGCGTGCCGCCCTGGACCAGAAGAAGGCCTCGGGCGAGGCGCTGCTGGTGGCGCGCGGCGTGAGCTGCGGTGCTGCTGCCGAGGGCGCTGCCGGTTCGCGTCTGGTCGATCGCCTTTCCGTGCGTGCCGGTTATGGCCCGATTGTCGAGGCGCTGCTCGGTGGCTATTACGTGGTCGATGACTTGGCTGCCGCGCTGGTTGCGCCTGTCGTTGACGGTGTGACCTATGTGACTCCCGATGGCGCCCGCGTAAGCTGTGGCGGTCTGGTGCGCGTGGGCCTCGATGCCGGCGAGGCGTCGGGTGCTCTGGAGCGCAAGCGTCGCATTCGCGAGCTGGAGGGCCTGGAGCCCGATCTGGCTGCCGTGTTTGAGCATGTGTCGGATCAGGTCGTCGAGGCCAATGCGGCCGTCGAGGAGGCACGTGCCGCCGAGGGTGATGCCGCCGGCGAGATCGCCCGTCTTGAGGGCGAGCGCTGCTCCCTGTTGTCCGAGATCGGCCGTCTGGAGCAAAGCGCCAACAATGCCGAGGCCGAGCGTGTGCGCATTTCCAAGCGCCGCGAGCAGGCCGCAGAGGCCGTTCGTGCTGCGCGCCCGCGCGTGGACGAGCTCACCCGTTCGCGTGACGAGGCTCGTGCGCAGGCGAGCGACCTGGGCTTGCAGATTGCCGAGGCCAATGACGAGCTCGACCGCGTTCGCCGTGACGATTCCGAGGCTGCCGGCAAGCTCGCCGACGCCAAGGTTCGCCTAGCCCAGACGAGCGAACGCCTGCGTTCGCTGAAGGGCCGCGTGCCCGACCTGGAGCATCGTCTTGAGGGCATCGACCGTCGTATCCGCGGAACACGCCAGGCTTCGCGCTCGCTCGAACTGCTGCGTCTGCGCGTCGACCCCATGCACGAACGCTATTCTGCCCTGTTGGAACGCGCATCGGATTGGGCAGCGCGCCTGCGTGACCAGGCCTCTCTGGAGGAGGCGGACTCCGCTTCGCTCAAGAAGACCATCGAGGATGCCAAGGCAGAGGTTGCCCGCGCTAAGGAGCGGGTCGATACCGCCGCCGCCGCGCAAAACGAGTTCAAGGTCGCGCGTGGCAAGCTCGAGGTGCAGGTAGAGGCCGCCATTAAGGCCATTACCGCCGATGGCACCACGGTGCTCGAGGAAGCGCTCATGCTGCCGGCGCCCACCGACCGCGACGCCGCCGAGCGCGAGCTCAACCAGCTCGTGCGTCAGATCAACAATCTGGGTCCCGTGAACCAGGTTGCCATGGAGGAATACGAGCAGCTCAAGCGCCGCGCCGACTACATCGAGGAGCAGCTGGCCGATCTGGAGAGCGCGCGCAAGGCGCTCACCAAGATCACGGTGGCCATCGACCGCAAGATGCGGAAGGCCTTCCTGGTGACGTTTGAGAAGGTCGACGCGAACTTCCGCGAGATCTTCGCTATGCTCTTCCCGGGCGGCCAGGCTCATCTGGAGATGACCGATCCCGAGCATCCTGCCGAGACGGGTATCGAGGTCGTGGCGCAGCCGCGCGGCAAGCGCATCACCAAGATGATGCTCATGTCGGGCGGCGAGAAGAGTCTGACGGCGCTCGCCCTGCTCTTTGCCGTGTATCGCACGCGCACGGTGCCGTTCTATGTGCTGGACGAGGTCGAGGCGGCACTCGATGACGCCAACCTGTCCAAGCTTATCGGCGCGCTCGATGTGTTGCGTTCCGATACGCAGCTCTTGGTTATCTCGCATCAGCGCCGTACTATGGAGGACGCTGACGTCCTCTATGGCGTCTCGATGCAAGCCGACGGCGTCAGTCGCGTCGTCTCGCAAAAACTCGATCGCGAAACCGGAAAGGTCGTGAATGCATAATGGGATTCTTCGATGCTCTCTCGCGCGGACTTGAGCGAAGCCGCGAGGCCCTCAACGAGGTCTTCTACTTTGGCGGTGAGGTCGACGAGGATTTTTGGGAGGACCTGGAGGACACCCTCGTCATGGGTGACATGGGTGCCGAGATCGCCATTCAGGTCTCCGATGACCTGCGCGATGCCGCGGCCAAGAAGAACCTCAAGACCGCTCCACAGCTTCGCCGTGCCCTGGCCGAGCAGCTTGAGCAGCACTTTGTGCCCATCGAGCGCGATCCGTTCTCCGATACGCCGAGCTGCGTGCTGTTTGTGGGCATTAACGGTGCCGGCAAGACCACGACGGTCGGTAAGATCGCGAGCGCCATGGCCGCCCGCGGCAAGAACGTCGTGATCGGTTCGGCCGATACCTTCCGTGCTGCCGCTATCGAGCAGCTCGATGTGTGGGGCCAGCGCGCTGGCGTCCCCGTCATCAAGCGCGACCGCGGCTCCGACCCGGCAAGTGTTTGCTACGACGTGCTCGACGAGGCCGACAAGCGCGGCAGCGACCTGGTGCTTATCGATACCGCCGGCCGTCTGCACACGAGCCCTGAGCTCATGCGCGAGCTTGCCAAGGTGGTCAATGTGACCCGTAAGCGCGCCGCCAATATGGCCGCCGGTCCCATGCCGGTTTCGGTCGTGCTTGTGATCGACGCCGCGACGGGCCAAAACGGTCTGAACCAGGCGCTCGAGTTTAACGAGGCGCTGGGCCTGGACGGTATTATCATGACTAAGCTCGACGGCACGGCTAAGGGCGGTATCGCCATGGCCGTGGCCGAGAAACTCAAGCTCCCGATCCTGCGCGTGGGCGTGGGCGAGCAGGTCGATGACCTGCAGGAGTTCAATGCCAAAGATTTCTGCCGCGCCCTGGTGGGCGAGTCCAATTAAGGAGTGACTAGTGTTTGATTCCCTGAGCGATCGCCTCAACGACACATTTGACCGCCTGCGCGGCAAGGGCAAGCTGACCGAGGCCGATATTACTTCGGCCATGCGCGATATTCGCATGGCGCTGCTCGAGGCCGACGTTAACTTTAAGGTCGTCAAGGAGTTCGTTGCCAAGACCAAGGAGCGCTGCATGACCGCCGAGGTCATGGAGTCGCTGTCGCCGGCGCAAAACGTCGTCAAGATCGTGCTCGACGAGCTCACCGAGATGCTTGGCTCAACCGAGAGCAAGCTCGTCTTTAGCAATCGCATTCCCAATGTCATCATGCTCGTGGGCCTGCAGGGCTCCGGTAAGACCACGGCGGCCGTAAAGCTGGCCTACCTGCTCAAGAAGCAGGGCCGCTCGCCGTTGCTCGCCGCGTGCGACGTCTACCGTCCCGCTGCTGCCGACCAGCTGGCCACGCTCGGTGGCGAGATCGGCGTACCGGTCTTCCGCGGCGACGGTGCGCACCCGGTCGATATCGCCAAGGGCGCCATCCAGGAGGCCGTCGACCACCTGCACGACGTGGTCATCGTCGATACCGCCGGTCGTTTGCAGATCGACGAGCAGATGATGCAGGAGGCCGTGGACATCAAGAAGGCCGTCAAGCCCGATCAGGTGCTGATGGTCGTCGATGCCATGACCGGCCAGGATATCGTCAACGTCGTCTCGACCTTCGCTGAGCGCACCGACTTTGACGGCGTGATCATCTCCAAGCTCGACGGCGACGCCCGTGGCGGCGGCGCGCTTTCCGTGCGCCAGGTGACCGGCAAGCCCATCAAGTTCGTGAGCATGGGCGAGAAGCCCGATTCGCTTGAGCCGTTCTACCCCGACCGCATGGCCAAGCGCATTTTAGGCATGGGCGACGTCGTCGGCATTATCGAGAAGGCCCAGGAGGCGGCCGACGCCGAGCAGCTCGAGGCTGCCGAGCGTATGCTGCGCGAGGGTTTTACCATGAACGACATGCTCGACCAGATGAAGGCCGTCAAGAAGATGGGCGGCATGAAGGGCATTCTGGGCATGCTCCCCGGTGGCCAGCGTGCGCTTAACCAGATGGGTGGTAACCTGGACGAAGGTATCTTCGATAAGAACGAGGCCATCATCATGTCGATGACCAAGGAGGAGCGCCTTCGCCCCTCCATCATCAACGGCCAGCGCCGTGCCCGCATTGCCAAGGGCGCCGGCGTGACCCCCACCGAGGTCAATAGCCTTATGAAGCAGTGGGGCGAGATGAATAAGATGATGGGCCGCATGCGCACGATGGCCAATCAGGCGCAGGCCGGCGGCAAGAAGGGCAAGAAGGGTAAGAAGGGCAAGAAGATGCGCATGCCCAATATCCCTGGCCTGGACGCTATGGGTCTGGGCGGCCTGGGCGGCCTGGGTACGGGCGGTCCCAAGTCCGATATGGAGCTGCTGCGCCAGATGGAAGCGCAGATGCGTAATAAGAAATAGAGCTCTAATTCCAGCTTGATATGGCAAAGGCCACTCGGAAGCTACCGGGTGGCCTTTGTTGTTGGCTTTGATTGTTAGGTTGCGCTTAGCGTCGCGCCTTGAGCTCGCGGTGCCGTGCCGTTAGTGGCAGCCGCAGCCCTCGTGACCCTCGTGCTCGTGATGGCCGTGGCAGCCGCACGTGGCCTCGCCGTTTTGTGCGAGCGTGCCGGCGATAAGGGCTTCGACGCAGGCGTCGCAGCTACCCTGGGCGCCTGCGTATACCGTGATGCCGGCTTGGGTAAGCGCGTTGATGGCGCCGCCGCCGATGCCGCCGCAGATGAGTGTGTCCACGCCGCCGTTGGCGAGCAGGCCCGCAAGGGCACCGTGGCCGGTGCCGCCGGTGCCCACGACCTGCTCGTTGAGTACCTTGCCGTCCTGAATGTCGTAGATCTTGAACTGCTCGCTGCGGCCAAAGTGCATAAAGATGTTGCCGTTGTCGTACGTGGTTGCCACCCTCATGGTGCCGATCTCCTTTGCTGGCCATGCGGCCGTCGTCGTGGTAATGGGGGAGTACGCGATGTTGCCGCCTTCGATGACGATTGCCCGTCCATTGACCAGCGCGTTTGCCACCTTGCGATGCGCGCGGCTGCAGATTGCCGCCACCGTGGCGCGGGCAATGCCCATGTGCTGGGCGACGGCCTCCTGATTGAGGCCTTCCAGGTCGCACAACCGCAGGACTTCGAGCTCGTCGACCGTCATATCGATGGCGTCTCCGCTGGCAAGGCCGTCGGGGGTAAAGCCGCGGTATTCGGGGATGATCCCAACACGGCGCAATTTTTCGCGTCTTCCTGCCATACGCACTCCTTATCTGACATATGTCAACAATAGAATAGCGAACAAACAGAATTGAGCAAGTAATTTCTAGTATATGTCAGAAAATGAGGGCTTATGTTTGGGCTGTGGGGCCGCGTGCGCCTGGGCTACAATAAATCTCGCTTATAGGCGACTGACAGGAGGGTCAATGAGCAAAGCTGATCAGCAGTTTGTAACCATGTGCCGCGATATCTTGGACCATGGCACCACCACCGAGGGCCAAAAGGTCCGTCCGGTGTGGGAGGACGGCACCCCTGCCTATACCATTAAAAACTTTGGTGTCACGGCGCGCTATGATCTGCGCGAGGAGTTCCCCGCGCTCACCCTGCGCCGTACGGCGCTTAAGTCTGCCATGGACGAGATTCTGTGGATCTATCAAAAGAAGTCCAATAACGTGCATGACCTCAACAGCCATATCTGGGATGAGTGGGCCGATGAGACCGGTTCCATCGGTAAAGCCTACGGCTATCAGATTGGTCAGAAGAGCCATTACGTCGAGGGCGACTTCGACCAGATGGACCGTGTGCTGTACGACCTTAAGCACACGCCGTATAGTCGCCGCATTATGACCAATACGTACGTGTTTAGCGATCTGTCCGAGATGCACCTTTATCCGTGCGCCTATAGCGTGACCTATAACGTGACGCAGCGTCCTCAGGACGACAAGCCGACGCTCAACATGATTCTCAACCAGCGCAGCCAGGACATTTTGGCCGCGAACAACTGGAACGTGTGCCAGTACGCCATTTTGCTGATGATGGTCGCGCAGTCGGTCGATATGATTCCCGGTGAGCTGCTGCACGTGATCGCCGACGCCCATATCTATGATCGTCATGTCGATATCGTCCGCGAGCTTATCGAGCGTCCGCAGTTTGCGGCACCCAAGGTAACGCTCAACCCCGATGTGCATGACTTCTATGCGTTTACGACCGATGACCTGATCGTCGAGGGCTATGAGCACGGCCCGCAGGTCAAGAACATTCCCATTGCGGTGTAGGTGGTGCTCATGACGTGTAAGCTATCTGCTATCGTCGCCGTGTGTGACGATTGGGGCATTGGGTGCGAGGGCGACATGGTGGTGTCCAATCGCGCCGATATGCGCCATTTTGTGGCCTGCACCAAGGGCTGCCCGGTTATCATGGGACGCAAGACGCTGCTGAGTTTTCCCGGCGGGCGTCCTCTCAAGAACCGCCGCAATATCGTGCTTACGCGCGATATGGGCTTTACCCACGAGGGCGTCGACGTGGTGCATAGCGTTGACGAAGCGCTCTCTGCGGTTGCCGATGAGCTCGTTGCCTGGGTGATCGGTGGCGGCGATGTCTATCGGCAGTTTTTGCCGTACTGCGTGGAGGCCGAGGTCACTCATAACCACTGCGTCCATCCCGTGGACACGTACTTTCCCGACTTGGACGCCGATCCCGCGTGGGAGATTGCGCAGCGTAGCGGGGTCGCGACGATTGCCGCCGGTGAGGGTGACGAGGGCGTCAATTATGAGTTCGTGACGTATCGTCGCATCGAGGCGTAAATCGTCTGGCGTGAACGGTATCATCGGGTTGATTGAATGCATGGGGCGGCGCTTAGCGTCGCCTCGTTTGGTATAGATGTGCTGTAAAGAAGGGTGCGGGCTGGCTGCTATGACTGATGCCGTTGAGGTTCTGCGAATTGATTCGCTCGAGGACGAGCGGCTCGATGCCTACGTGCGACTGACCGAGCGTGAGCTTCGCTGCGTGCTGGAGCCGCAAAAGGGCATCTTTATTGCGGAGAGCGCCAAGGTCATCGAGCGTGCCGTGCGCGCCGGTTATGAGCCGGTGAGCTTTCTTCTGGGCGAGCGCTGGCTCGACCAGATGATGCCGCTGTTTGACCAGCTTGTCGTGCGCGAGGGAGCGGGTCCGGTTCCCGTGTTCGTGGCCTCCATGGAGCTCATGGAGCAGTTGACGGGCTTTAACGTGACGCGCGGCGCGCTGGCGGCGTTCCGTCGCCCGCGTCAGATTCCGGTTGATGAGTTCTTGGGCGGCGTCGTCGAGGCGGCGGGGGATCGTCCGGTGCGCGTGTGCGTGCTTGAGGGTATTGTTGATCACACCAATGTTGGCGCGATTTTCCGCTCGGCTGCCGCATTGAACGTTGACGGTATTTTGGTCAGCCCGATGTGCTGCGACCCGCTGTACCGTCGCTCGGCCCGCGTGAGCATGGGCACCGTGTTTCAGGTGCCGTGGACGCGCATTGGCAGCGAGGCTCGTGTGTGGCCGCATGATGGTCTGAGCGCGTTGCACGATGCCGGTTTTTCGTGTGCCGCTATGGCGTTGACGGACGACTCTGTTTCGCTTGATGATCCTGTACTGCAGAAGATTGATCGCTTGGCGATTTTTATGGGCACCGAGGGTGCCGGCTTGGTCGCCAAGACCATTGCCGGCTGTGACCACGCGGTGCGCATTCCGATGGCGCACGGGGTCGATTCGCTCAACGTGGCCGCGGCGAGTGCCGTCGCCTTTTGGCAGCTGTGCCCGCATGTGAGCAATGAGTATCACTACCAGCCGGGTTTGTATCACTAGGCAGATATTTCGCACCTGGCTCTGATTCGGGGTGTTTCGGTCGACGCCAGTCGGTGCTAAGCTGACATTGGCTTTGGTCTTAAATTGCCGTTTTGTTGTTTAACATACGTTGGCGGGGAGGGCGTGTGGCTAAGAAATCTACGGCTATCGATGTAACGCAGGGTGTCATTTGGCAACAGCTGCTGTCGCTGTGCGTCCCCATCTTCTTTAGTTCGTTTTTTCAGCAGGCCTACACGCTTATCGGTACGTATATCGTTGGCCAGTTTGGCGGCAAGCTCGCGCTGGGCGGCATTCAGGCCACGATGGTCCTCACCGAGCTCTGCATTGGCTTTTGCGTTGGCGTCGGCGCCGGCTGCGCGGTCATTACCGGTCAGTATTTTGGCCAGCACGATGATGAGCGACTGAGTCGTTCGGTCCATACAGCCATGACGCTCGCGCTGGTGGGCGGTATCGCTTTCTCGATTCTTGGCATAGTGTTCGTTGAGCCCATGCTGGTGCTTATGAACACGCCGCATGAACTATTGGCCGAGGGTGTGGCCTATGCTCGCTGTTATTTTGCCGCGATGGTTGCGGCACTGCTGCTGAATATGGGAACCGCACTGCTGCGTGCCGTGGGCGACACGCGCGGGCCCGCCGTGATCATTGCCTCTGGCTGCCTTGTTAACGTGGTGCTGGATATCATCTTTGTCGCTGTGTTGCATATGGAGGCGCTGGGCTGCGGCATCGCAGTGGCGCTGACCATTTGCTCCAATGCAACGATGATCGTGTTGCGCATGATGCGCGCTCCGGGTGCATGGCGTCTTTCGCTGTCTAAGCTCGGTATCGATCGCGGTATTTGCAAGAGTATGATCTCGTGTGGTCTGCCACTCGGTTTTCAATCGGCTGCCTATTCGATCTCGAACGTGCTGATCCAGGTGTCGGTTAATTCGTTTGGCGCCGATGTCACGACTGCTTGGGGTCTATCTGGGCGCCTGGATGGCATTATCTGGATGGTGACCGAGGCGCTCGGCGTATCGATCACTACGTTCTCGGCGCAGAACTTTGGCGCGCGCAACTACGAGCGCATGCGCAAGGGCTACCATACGTCGCTCGTGCTGTCGTTTATGCTCATTGGTGGCCTGTCTGCCGTGCTGCTGGTGTTCTCGGGCCCGCTGTCGCGTTTGTTTGTCGACGATGCTTCGATTTCGGCGTACACCACGACTATCCTCCATTTCATTGCGCCGTTCTATGCGATTTTCTCGATTATCGAGAACGCCTCGGGTTCCATCCGCGGCGCCGGCGTGAGTCTGCAGCCTATGATGCTCACCATCTTTGGCACCGTCGTACTCAGAGTGATTTGGGTGTTTGCGATCATGCCCTTCGATCCGTCGCTTGAGCACCTGCTGTTGGTTTACCCCGTAACCTGGCTCATCACGGCCACGCTGTTCACCATCTACCACCACAGCGGCAACTGGCTAGGCCGCGCCACCGCCTAGCTCATCCGTCGGATACCCCTGATAAGTTGCGGTGAAATAGTTCCTGAAAAGCCCTTGCGGACCGTCAAACAAGTACTATTCCACCGCAACTTCCTTATGAGCTGTAGGTGTTGGCGGAAAACGAATCAATTAGTATTCGATGCCTTGGCGGGCTAGGAGGCCTTCGTCGAAGTAGTGTTTGATGGGTCGCATTTCGGTGACAAGGTCGGCGAGGTTCGCGAGGGGCAGCAAGCCCCGGCCGCTGAGCACGAGCTCCGTGGTGGCGGGCTTTATCGCGATCAGCGCTTCGACATCCTCGCGCGTCACGAAGCCGCGGCGCATGGTCTCGCCGAGTTCATCCAAAATCAGAACGTCGACCTGTGATATCTGCTCGCGTGCGAGCTCCATGATCTGTGCGGCGCAAGCCTCGGGCGTGTCACGGTTGGCCTGTACAATGCGCAGTCCCAGGCGCGGCGCGGCATCGTGTTCGGCGCAGTGCAGCTTCTTGGCAAATTGCAGCATAAGCACGTTGAGTCCATAGCCCGTGGCGCGCAGCGCGAGCCCCAGCGCAGCCGTCGTCTTGCCCTTGCCGTCGCCCGTATAGATCTGAACCTTGCCGACTTCCAGTGATGCCATCTCTGTCCTTTCGTGCCCGGCGTCGGTTTATCGTCGCTTGGGTTGGGTATTCTAGAAACCATTATCAACCCCAGTAGATGGAGTTCAAACAGATGGAGATGGATGACAACAA
>CABUSE010000013.1 GCA_902494135.1 uncultured Collinsella sp.
GTCGTCAACAACGTTGTGGGTATGTCCGCTGTGAACATGGCCACCACCGTTGGCGCCAAGTGCATCACCGTGCCGACGACCACCGGTCGTACCGCTCGCCTGATCTCGCACTTCCGTCCCAACATGCCGATCTGCGCGTTCTCCCGCCACGAGTGGGCCGTCCAGCAGATGATCATGTACTGGGGCGTCATCCCGCACCAGGCCGAGATTACCCAGGGCACCGTCAACGGCACGATCGTCAAGGCGATCGAGACCGCTAAGGAGCTCGGCTACGTCAAGACTGGCGATTTGACCGTCGCTACCGCCGGCGATCCCCGCATGAGCGTCCAGCTCGAGGACAAGGTCTCCTCGACCAACGTCGCTTACGTCGCTCAGGTGCGCTAAATCGCACTTGCAAGCAGATTTGCATTGCAAAGGGTCCGGAAGGCTTCGCCTTCCGGACCCTTTTTCTGTGCCAATGCCGGCGCACGGCAAAACACGCACTCATTTCTTTACCAAAAGCGCGAAATCCACCCTTCGAGGCCCAAAAAATATAGCTCAGGCGCTAGAAGTGTTCACCCGGTGGCAAGACCACACCTCACGCAGGGCTGATAAATCGTTTTAGCAAGAACCAAATCGACCTGGTTTTCGGAAGTATGCGGCAAAATCTGGAACCTCCGAGCACACCCTGTTTTTTCGCAACAAAATGCCTGATAAACTAGCCTCAAAAGCCAGGTCTGCTCATAGGGTTCAGATTTTGCCGCATACCTCCGGATTGACGCTGGCATCACTCGCTTCAAAGAGATGATTTCGGCCAGGAGGGCATTATGGACCTGACGCTTTGTGGGCAATCCGCCTTTAACTACTACCGCATCCCGCCGCAGGTATTAGGCCTTTACCCCGCCATTAGCCTTGGCAATATGGATCGCAGATGTTGCGGCCTCGGAAGTCATGCAGTTGTAAAAGACCTGCTTCACGCACCGCTTCACAGGCTTGTATTCACTCGGGCACAATCCGGGTCGCGAAGCCTGTTTAAATCGCACCTCCTGACCCAAGAACCACCTCCCGGGTCGTTTAGGCAGACTGAACATGGATTTGATGTCACGTCGCCCGAGTTTACGCTGCTCAGCCTTGCTACGCAGGTCTCACGCAACCAGTTACTCATGGCTTGCTACGAGATGTGCAGCTCCTTTGTAGTATTTAAGCCCTGCGAGCGAACACAACAACAACTCGATGAAGCTATTTCGCTTAAGCTCATTCCACCCAACTGCGGCTGGGAGCGTGTTGTCGACACCAAGGGCAATGGCACTAACCTGTGGAAGCGCACGCCGCTTCTTTCCGCAGCGGATATCGCCACGTTCGCCAAGCAGGCCGCAGGCCTGCGCGGCGTTAAACAACTGCGCTGGACAGCCGAGCACATGACGGGGCAAACTGCCTCGCCCTTCGAAGTACAGACCTCCATGCTTGTCTCGCTCCCCCGCGACGAGGGCGGCATGGGCATCAACATCGCAAACAACGTGCGCATCCTACTCAGCGACGCCGCGCGCTCACTGTATTACAAAACCTGCTGCTACGCCGATATCCTCATCGAAAGTGCCACCAACAGCATGGGCGTCATTCTGGAATGCCAAGGCCGCTCCGCCCATGACAACGAAGCCGCAAGCCTCTCCGATGCCGAGCGCACCACCGCCCTCACAAGCATGGGCTATGACGTTATCCAGATAACCTATGAGCAAATCAAGGACAAGAAGAGCTTTGATAGCATCGCCGAGCTCATTCATAAAAAGGCGGGGCTCCCCTACATCCCAAAGACCGATCAGGAACGCACCACCGAAGATGCCCTGCGGCGGGAGCTGTTGGTCAATTGGGATGAACTGTTCTCCGTTAAGCCGGCCGGCTAGCAGCTAGCGATCAGAGGGACTGCGGGAACGTCAGAAGCAGCAACGCGAGCCGCAAAGCCCGCCTCGGTCAGCTCGACGACCTCGGTAAACGTTGCGTCAAAGAACTCCTCGGTCAGCAGGCGGTACGGCGGATGATCGGGCTCGCCGGGGTTTTCGCGCACGATCTCGTGCATGACGCCGATGGTCTTGAGCACATACTCCTTATGGATGGGATACTGCCCAAAACGCGTCGCAGCGGTATACAGGCGATCGGTCGCACGCGGGATGGAAACAATGCCCAGCGTCTTGCCAAACCAGTCAAAGTCGCCTTGCTTTTTAATGCGGAACTCCTCGCACGGCTTGCCGCCGTGCGCCTCCAGGTACTGATTCACGCGCGTATTCCATACGGTATCGGCCACCAGATGCGACCAGACACCCAGTGTCAAATCGAGCAACGACTGCGCCACATCTTCGGACGCAAGCGAGAACTCACGAGCGCCGGGACCGACAACCGGCTCAGCATCCCTGTAGCGCTGGGGATAGTGCACGCGATTCAGTCGCTCGCGCTCCTCGATAATCGAGGTCGCCGCGGCTGGCGCACCGGTGGGCGAACTTTTAAGCAACGGTGCCACATAGGTATCCCAGAACTCGTGCTCACGCGGCTTAGGGATAGGCTCGGGCTTGGCAAAGTGCGTAATGCGGTACGGGATGGGATCGGCGATGCCAGGGACCATATAGCCCACGAAAATATCCGGAACCACGCAGCCAAACAAAAAGGCATTGCGGTCGCGCACGCTATTGGCAAGTGCACCGGTGCGCTCCAGCAAACGCTCCGTCTGAGCGATATGAATGTTCCAACTTGGCATAGCCACCCCCATAAAAAACCTGGATAACTATACCATCACGGCAAAGCCGCGCGGGCGGCTACGCACGCTCTACGCAGCAGCTAGTCCGTAGTACCGCTTTCGGTTCCATACGACGGCGAAGGCGTCTCGACCACATGGTGATATCGATCGATATAGATTGCACGGGCACCCAGGCGTCGCACCAAATCCTGGTGATGCGTGCTCATCAAGACCGTCTTACCCGCCGCGACGTAGGCCAGCAAGAAGTTGACCACGATGTCGCATGAATCCTCGTCGAGCCCATTGGTGGGCTCATCGAGCACTAGGATATCGGGGTTCATCGATACAACTGCCGCCAGCGCCACACGCTTCTTTTGCCCGCCCGAGAGCTGATAGGGAGAGGCGTCGGCAAGGTCGGCAACCTGGAACAGCCCCATGGCATCGCGCACGCGGCGCTCGAGCTCGTCTGCCGGCAGCCCCATCTGCGCGGGACCAAAAGCAACTTCCTCGCCCACCGTGGCGCAGAACAGCTGGGCATCGGCGTTTTGGAATACGAAGCCCACGCGCTGGTGGAACTTCTGAGCAGCAGCAGAATCCTTCAGATACGCCGCATCGACCACGTGCCCGTCAAACAGGTATGCCCCTGCGTCCGCGAGTTCAAGGCCGTTAATAAGACGCATAATCGTCGTCTTGCCGCAGCCGTTGGGACCGAGCAGGGCAACGAGTTCACCACGATCGACCTGCAGCGACACGCCATCGACAACCGTATGCCCCGCATAGGAGAACACCACGTCGCGCAGCTCGATGAGCGGAACGACCTCGGCGCCGCCCACACCGTTCGTGCCCGCCGCACTATTCATATCGATCGTCAAAACGTCGCCCTTCCCCATTTGCATCCCCAGTCGGAACCAGCAGCGCCTACAGCACGGCGCACAACACTGTCAGCAGCGCCACGCCGGCCGCATAGGCCGCATCGCGCCAGCCAAACCTGGCGCGCGCGGGAGCCGGATACGCACCGGCAAAGCCGCGGCAAAGCATAGCCTCGTCCATCGCGCGGCTGCATTTCATCGCCTTGATAAAGGTCATGCCCATGATACCCGCGATCGAATCGGTACGCGAAAATCCCTCGGGCGCACGGCCAACGCTGCGCAGCATGACCGATTCGCACAGATCGTGCGCCGTGCGTCCCAGCACCTCGATATGCTTGAGTGCCATATCAAACGTAAAGATAACCTCGTCGGGCAGGTGCAACATCTTGAGCGCCGCCGACATGCGGCTCCAGGTAAGGGTCCACGAAACGCCCAGCACCAGCGACACATTAATGAAGGTCTTGAGCGCAATCTTGAGCATGGCGCCCGTAGCGGAAGCACCCAGCAGCAGGGCAGGCAGCGCCAAAACCACTGCGAGCCCCGCGGCGCCAAGCGCCGGCACAAAGGTCGCGCGCAGCCCGCGTACGGGACGCACGGCAACGAGCACCAGCGCAATGGCCGCCATCAACATGAGGTACAGCGGGCTTTGTGTCAGGCACACGCACAGGACGCAAACGAATATCCCCACCAGGCGCACCGGAGCCGAAACGCAAGAAAGGGCGCGGTCGACCATCGACCCGCCCTCGTGCGCGCCTCCACCCAGGCGAACCCGCTCAAGCAGGCTCGCCAGGTGCAGGACGTTCTTTTGCATCACGCGATGACGAGCGCCCGTGGGCTCGTATCGCTCCTCGACCGCAAGCCAGCTAGGCAGCTCGACCATCGCCATGGGCTCCGCTTTCCTTGACCGTCAGCGAGATCAGACGGAATGCGATGGTGAGCACCGCCACGCCAATCACGCCGGACAGGATATACATGGCAGCCTGACCGGCAAAGCCGAGACCCTGCTCCTCGGAATAGGCCTGCAGGTAATCACCCGTAGGCAGAGCGTCGGCAAAGGTCGGGGTGTCGAGACCGACCGAAGCCTGCAGGCTGTCGTCGCCAGCCTCCTGAACGGCGGTCGCGGCGCCCTCGGCGTCCCACTCACCCCAGGCGTCACCCGTGGCCAGCAGGCCCAGCGGCGTGGCCACGACAAGCACGGCAACCAAGATGAGCGTGGGGACCAGCGAGGTCTTCTTTGCAGCAGCGCCCTCGGCAGCAAGCTGTCCATCGGCGGCTTCGGGGCCGACGATAACGCTCGGCGCCGTCTTCTTGATAAAGCCGTAGATCGCGGCAGTCGCCACGCCCTCGACCACGCCGGCTACCAACATATGCGGGATCATCATGGCCGGAATGGCAATGGACAGCGGGAAGGGGCAGTACAGCGGAGCGCCCGAAGCATTCGTGAAAAGCATCGGCTGAATACCAAACTCGATTGCTGCGCACAGGGCCGCCAGGCACAGGCCGACCCAGCCGCTTACGATGGCCGAAACCGAGGTGCCCCAGCTCTTGTCGTGCAAACGGCTGTTAAGCGCGCGGAACACGATGGCTGCGGCAAACGGCAACACGAAGGCCATGTTAAAGCAGTTAGCGCCAAAGGACAGGATGCCGCCGTCGCCAAACAGCAGCGCTTGCAGCGCCAGCGCGACCGAAACCGCGATAGCCGCGGCCTCGGGGCCCAGCAGCAGCGCGATGAGTGCGCCACCAACGGCGTGGCCAGTGGTGCCGCCGGGCAGCGGCACGTTGAACATCATAAGCAAGAAGGAAAATGCGGCGCAGATGCCCAGGAAAGCCATGTGCTCGCGATCGAGCGTGGCGCGCACCTTCTTGATACAGTGAACCCAGACGGGCACCATTGCCACCGCCATGACGGCATCGGTCTGCGGGGACAGATAATTATCTGGAATGTGCATGTACGCCTCCCGGTTATCGGCGCACGGAATTGCAACGCCGCTTGAATCACCTTTCCAGTGTTACGTAATGTCAGATTCGTAACACGCCGCGGGCTATCATAGCAAAACGGCGCACTGCCGACAAAGCAGCACGCCGTTATGTAATGCGCGTGTCATATATGCAGGCTCAACGGTGCCTTATACCGAAAACAGCAGTCACGTAAGACTCGGCGGCAGCCGACGCTGGCCTATATCCGGCGCAGGACCTAGCCGCGGACCTCGCCGTTTACGCCCTTGCACACCTTGGTAACGATCTTCTGGTGCGCCTTTTCGACCTCTTCGCTGGTAAGCGTGTGGTCGTCGGAGCGATACGTAAGCGCAAAGGCCATGGACTTCTTGCCCGCTCCGATGCGGATGGGATCGCGGTAGACGTCGAACAGACGCACATCCTCGAGCAGCTTGCCTCCGGCGCTGGTAATACGGCGCTCAAGATCCTCGCAGGTCACAGTGTTGTCGACCACGATAGCAAGGTCGTGCTCAACGGCCGGGTACTGCGAGAACTCACGGTAGTTCTCCTGGTTGCGGGCGCCCTTGATCAGCTTGTCCAGGTCGAGCTCAAAGGCAACGACAACCTCGTCAATGCCCATAGCCTCGCGCGCCTCGGGGTGAATCTCGCCAACCCAGCCCAGCACGGTACCGCCGGACAGAACCTCGGCGGCGCGACCCGGCTGCAAGAAGGCATAGCCCTCGCCCTCGACGGGACGGAAGCGAACCTTCTCGATGCGCAGCTGAGCAAGCAGCTCCTCGACAATGCCCTTGCCAAAGAAGAAGCGCAGCTTACGGTACTTCATGCTCCAGGACTGCTCGCTCCACTGGCCCGAGAGCACGCCCGCCACGGACTTGGTCTCCTTGGGCAGGCTGGCGTTCTCGCGGCCATGGAACAGGCTGCCGACCTCGTACAGGTGCACGTTGGGCGTGCCGTGGGCCTCGTTGTAGGCCACAGACTGCAGCAGACCCGGCAGCAGCGAGCGGCGCATCTCGGTCTGCTCGGCCACCAGCGGGTTCATGAGAACCACGGGGCAGCCGCGGCCCTCGGTGGACATACCAATCTTCTCCAGGTCGCCCGGGGCGGCAAAGCCAAAGGTCGTGGTCTCGTTGAGGCCGCAGGCGCGCAGGATCTCGCCGACCTTACGGGTGAGCTTCTGCTCGCGGGTCAGGCCGCCGATGTGGTTCTTGGCAGCCGGGATGGTCGCCGTAACGCGGCCCATGCCCCATAGGCGCAGGACCTCCTCGATCAGGTCGATCTCACGCGGCAGGTCGGGACGGAAGCTCGGCGGGGTGACCATGAAGTCCTCGCCGTCGCGCTCGACGGTGCAGCCCAGGCGGGTGAGCGAACGCTCGATAAAGTCGGGCTCGATGTCGGCACCGCAGATGGCACGCACGCGGGCCAGGCGCAGCTTAATGCTGTCGATGGTCTTGGGCGCGGGGAACACGTCCACATAGCCGGGAGCAACCTCGCCGCCGGCGATCTCCTCGATCAGCGCGCAGGTAACGTTGGCGACATCCACGCAGCCGGTCTCGTCGACCTGGCGCTCAAAGCGAATGGAGGCGTCGGAGATCAGCGACAGATCGCGGCTGGTGTGCGAGGTGCGACCGGCGTTGAAGCAGGCGCTCTCGACCATCACGTCGACGGTGTCGTCCTCGATCTCGGAATCCATGCCGCCCATTACGCCGGCCAGCGCCACGGGACGCTCGCCGTCGGTGATGAGGCCCATACCGGCGTCGAGCACGCGCTCCTCGCCATCGAGCGTCGTGAACTTCTCATCCTGCTGGGCGGCGCGAACCACAACGCGACGATGGCCATCGCGCTCGGCAAAGGTGTCGAGGTCAAAGGCGTGCAGCGGCTGGCCGGTGAGCATCATCACGTAGTTGGTGATGTCGACGATGTTGTTGTGCGGGCGCACGCCCAGGGCGTTGAGGCGCTTGACCATCCAGTCGGGCGACGGACCGACCTTCACGTTGCGCACGATGCGGGCAACGTAGCGGTCGCACAGGCCCTCGTCGGCAATCTCGACGGAAAGCTCGTCGTCGGTCGCGCGGCCGGTCTCGGCCTTGATGGCGGGCAGCTCAACGTGGAAATCTCGATCGAAGATGGCGCCGGTCTCGCGGGCCATGCCGATCATGGACAGGCAGTCGGGACGATTGGGCGTGATCTCGCAGTCGAGCACGGTGTCGCTCGAGCCCACGTACTCGGCAAACGGCATGCCGCAGGGCGTATCCTCGGGCAGGATCATAATGCCGGAGTGGTCGCCGCCCAGGCCGAGCTCGCGCGCGGAGCAGTTCATGCCCATGGACACGACGCCGCGAAGCTTGCTCTTCTTGATCTTGACGTCGCCGGGCAGGACAGCGCCGATCATGGCCGTGACGATGTGGTCGCCGGCCTCGAAGTTCTGCGCGCCGCAGACGATCTGCAGCGGGGCGGGGTTGCCGTCGGCGTCGAGGTTCTTGTCACCCACGTCGACCGAGCACACATACATGTGGTCGCTATCGGGGTGCGGGGTCTTGGTGAGCACCTTGGCGGTCACCACGTGGTCGAAGGACTCGCCCACGGTGTCGATCGCCTCGACCTCGGTGCCGGTACGGATATATTCGTCCGAAAGGGTCTTGGGATCCTCCGGAATATCGATCATGGTCGTGAGCCAGTCGTAAGAAACGCGCATGTAGCTCTCCTAGTTCTTAATCTCCGCATAGGGAGGAAATATCAAATGAAGACGTTCGCCTTAGGGTTGTCCAGGTGCCCCAGGTTGGCGTGAAAGAGGAGCGACGCGTACTAAAGGTACGCGAGCGACGGTTGAACGCCAAGATGGGGTGCCTGGGCAAGCCTAAAATTGGTTCAGGAAACGCATATCGCCTGTCATCAGGGTTCTGAGGTCCGGCAGGTCGTAGCGCAGGGCCGCGACGCGCTCGGCGCCAATACCAAAGGCGAAGCCGGTGTACTTCTCGGGGTCGATACCGCAGTTGATCAGGACGTTGGGGTCGACCATGCCGCAGCCCAGGATCTCGATCCAGCCGCTGTGTTTGCAGAAGTTGCAGCCCTTGCCGCCGCACACATGGCAGCTCACGTCCACCTCGCAGGAAGGCTCAGTGAAGGGGAAGAAGTGCGGGCGGTAACGCGTCTTGCGGTCCTCGCCAAACATGCACTTAACAAAGTAGTCGAGCGTGCCCTTAAGATCGCCAAAGGTGATGCCCTCGTCGACGACCAGGCCCTCGATCTGGTTGAACTGCGGCAGGTGGCAGGCGTCGGCCGTGTCGGGACGATAGACGGTGCCCGGGCAGATCATGTAGATGGGCGGCTTCTGCGACTCCATGGTGTGGATCTGCACGCCCGAGGTCTGGGTGCGCAGCAGCACGTCGGACTCGCCGTGGGCGTGAGCCTCGGGGTGTGCGACGCTGCCGGGGTTGTTGTCGACCACGTAGAAGGTGTCGCGGGCCGAGCGGCTCGGGTGATCCATGGGGGCGTTGAGCGCGGTGAAGTTGTAGTAGGAGGTGTCGACCATGGGACCGGACTCGACGGTGTAGCCGATGCCGCAGAAGATGTCCTCGGCCTCCTCGATGATCTGCTTGATCAGGTGCTGGTGACCGATCTGCGGACGGATGCCCGGCAGCGTGATATCGACGGCCTCGTGCTCGAGTGTGTGCTTGAGGGCGGCGGCCTTCATCTCGGTGGTGCGCTCGTCGAGCATGCCCTCGATCAGCTGGCGCATCTCGTTGGCGCGCTTGCCCATCATGGGACGATCCTCGGGGGCGAGCTTGCCCATCATGCGCATCAGGCCAGTGATGCGGCCCTTGCGGCCGAGCAGCTCAACGCGCGCGGCCTCGAGCTTTGCGGCGTCGTCGGCGCCCGCGACGAGCTCCTTGGCCTCTTCCTCGAGTTTGACCAGATCATCAATCAGACTCATGTCTTCCCTTTCGTCTCTCGCGCTCCCCGCTTGCCGAGGCGGCTGCCGCCGTCTGACGTTGCGAAAACGCGGCCCGGTTCGGTAACAAAAAACCGCCCTCGGGCATGTGCATTGCCCAAGGACGGTTGAATTCCGCGGTACCACCTTGTTTGACCCGGCGGATGTCTGGCCCGCCGCGCCCACTCTTTGCCCCTTGTCGCGAGGCTCACGGCTTCCCTACTGGGGCTTCGCCGCCGCTGGCCGCGTGCCCGTTGAGGTCGCTGCTCGGGAGTGAACGCTTGGCCCTTGTCACCGCAGGAAGGCTTGCAGCCCATGACCTTCCCTCTCTTGCCGGCGACGCGGCGGGCAAAACCCTCTCCGTCAACGCATTGGGCTATAGGATACCACATTGTGTGGGCGTATCGCCGCGTTCCGTTTTGTTCGTGCTGGGTACAAGGCAGGTAGCTGTGCAAACTGGCCGTGCGCCCAGCCGTGGCGTTCGGCTCGCGAGATCAAGGATATGGTATGGAAAAGAAGCACGATAAGAAGGCCAAGCCCGCAGCGGGCAAGACGCCCAAAGGCATGAAGGTCGATAAGGCCGTCAAAAAATTCCGCAAGCTCGAAGGCAAACTGTGGACCCGCGAGTACCTGCTCAAGATTGCCGAGTTTGACGGCGCGACCATTGCTCCCGCCAACGGTGCCGCCGCCCGTGCCGACGCCATGGGCACCCTTGCCGGCGAGCACCATAAGCTCCTGACCAGCGAAAAGTCTGTCGAACTTGTACGTTCGCTGGCACGCGAGACCGTCACCGGCGGAAAGATCGACGACCCACAGCTGCTTGACGAGATTCGCGTGCTCGGCCGCGACCAGCGCGAGGCAAGCGTCATCCCCACCGAGGAGGCCGAGGCCTGGACCAGGCTCACCTGCGAGGCCGACGCCGTGTGGCACAAGGCCAAAGCGGCCAACGACTGGGCGAGCTTTGAGCCCTATGTGGACAAAATCGTCAGCCAGCTCAAGCATCAGGCCGAGCTCATGGACCCCAAGCGCGACCCATACGACGTGTGGCTCGACCAGTACGAGCGCGGCCTTTCCACCGAGAGCTTCGATGCGTTTTGCGACGAGGTTAAGGCCACGGTCGTGCCGCTCGTGCACGCCATCGGCGAGCGCGGCCAGCAGCCCGCTGCAGACTTTTTGCACGCCCGCGTGCCCGAGGCCGCCCAGCGCGCCATGAGCTTCGACCTGATGAAACTCGTCGGCCTGGACCTGGACGACACCACGCTTGCCTTTACCGAGCATCCGTTTAGCGAGGGCTTCTCGGTGGGCGACGCGCGCATCGCCACGCACATCTACGAGGACGATTGCATCTCCAACGTCTACAGCATCATCCACGAGGCCGGCCACGCCATGTACGAGCTGGGCGTGAACCCCGCCTACGCGCGCACGTGCCTGGAGGGCGGCACCTCCATGGGCATCCACGAGAGCCAGAGCCGCTTTTTCGAGAACACCGTGGGCCGCAGCCGCGCCTTTATGGGACCGCTGCTCGAGGTGCTGCGCCGCCACGCGCCCGAGGTCTACGGCAACGTGGACGAGGACACGCTCTACCGCGCCGTGAACATCGCTCAGCCGTCGCTGATCCGTACCGAGGCCGACGAGCTCACCTACCCGCTGCATATCATGGTGCGTTACGAGATTGAGCGCATGCTGTTTGCCGGCGAGGCCACGGCCAAGGACATCCCCGCGCTTTGGAATCGCTTTATGGACGAGTACCTGGGCATTCCCGTTCCCGACGACACACGCGGCTGCCTGCAAGATACGCACTGGAGCGGCGGCTCGTTTGGCTACTTCCCCACGTATGCGCTGGGTAGCGCCTACGATGCCATGTTTGTGCCGGCCATGTGCCGCGACGGCGTCGACCTCAATGGCGCCTGTGCGAGCGGCGATCTGGCGCCCGTCCGCGCCTGGCTGGGCGAGCACATTTGGCAGTGGGGCCGCGCCAAGGACGCGCCGGAACTCATCAAGGGCGCATGCGGCATGGCGTTCGATGCCCGCTACTACTGCAGCTACCTGCAGGACAAGTTCACCACGCTCTACGAGCTGTAAGGCATAACCGACACGTCAACGCAAAGGGGACGCCGCGGAACCAATCCGCGGCGCCCCCTTTCCACCTAGTTGTTTAAGAACGTCCCCAATGACTACCTTACAGAGCCTCGAGCGCGTTGGCGATGCGCTTCATGGCGGCATCGGCGGATGCTTGGTCGGGCGCCTCGGCCAGCACGCGGATAACCGACTCGGTTCCGCTCTTGCGCACGAGCACGCGGCCCTCGCCTGCCAGCGCAGCCTCGGCCTCGGCGATGGCGTTCTGCACGCCCATGTTCTCGAGCGCGGCGTCCTTGTCCGCCACGTGCACGGCCACCTGCGCCTGCGGCAGCAGCTTGCACGGAGCCGTGAGCTGCGAGAGCGTCTCGCGCTCGGCACGAATCACTTCCATCACGCGCAGCGAGGTCATAATGCCGTCGCCCGTGCGCTCGATATCGCCAAAGATCGTATGGCCCGTCTGCTCGCCACCCAGGCTGTAGCCGCCCTCGCGCATCTTGGCATACACGTGACGGTCGCCCACGCCGCTGGTCACGGCGCTCAGACCGGCAAGCTCCAGCGACTTGACCAGGCCAAAGTTGCTGGCAATCGTCGGCACCACGGTACCGCCCGAGAGTCGCCCGTGCTTGTTCAGATACACGCCGCACACGTACAGGATCTGGTCGCCGTCTACCACGCGACCGCGCTCATCCACGGCCAGGCAGCGGTCGGCATCGCCGTCGTAGGCAAAACCCACGTCCAGGCCCTGCTCCACCACATGGCGCTGCAGACGCTCCATATGCGTGGAGCCGCAGTCGACGTTGATGTTAAAACCATCGGGCGCGGCGTTGATCACGCGCACGTCAGCGCCCAGCGCGTCGAACACCGGCTTGGCCACCGAGGAAGCCGAGCCGTTGGCGCAGTCGATACCGATCTTGACGCCCTGCAGCGAAAAGTTCACGCTGGCGATGAGCGAAGCAATGTAGCGGTTGCGGCCCTGCATGTAGTCCACCGTGGCGCCGATGTGGTTGCCCGTGGCCAGCGGCACCTCGCTCTTGCCATCGATGTAGTCCTCGATGAGCTCCAGTACGTCCTCGTCCATCTTAAAGCCGTCGCTGTTGACGAGCTTAATGCCGTTATCGCAAAACGGGTTGTGGCTCGCGCTGATCATGATGCCGCAATCGAAGCAGCCCTCCACGGTCTGATGCGCCACGCCCGGCGTGGGGATCACGTGCAGCATATAGGCGTCCGCACCGCTCGCGACCAGACCGCTCACCAGCGCCGCCTCGAACATATAACTCGAGCGACGCGTGTCCTTGCCCACGATGACGCGTGCCTTGCGCTCGCGGTTGGCGCCGTAATACCAGCCCACAAAACGGCCAATCTTATAAGCGTGCTCTACCGTCAGCCCAACGTTGGCCTCACCGCGAAAGCCGTCGGTGCCAAAGTACTTCATGCGCTCTCCTTACAAAATAGGGGCGGACAGATTGCCTGTCCGCCCCAAAATGGTACTCGATTATCTGCGCTACCAGAAAAACCCTACGCCGACGCGCTGTCGCGAGCCGCCTGGCATGTAGGAGTCTGACGCAGCGTAAGCGGCTTGTCCCCCGCCTCGGCCGACGTGGTCAGCGTATACGTGATCGTCGTCGTCTCGCCAGCATGCAGGTCAACGGTGCCCGAATAGAAGGGGATTCCATGCCACGTAGCGGCGCCAAGACCAAACTGTGTGCCCTCAACCGTAAGGTCACTGATGTTGCCGCCCGTCGGGGCAAACAACGAGACATTCAGGCGTTCGTCGTCACGCGCGGCATCGGGCGCGCTCGCCGCAACGTAGTCGGGCAGCTTGCCAGCCTCCTCCTGCGTCATGATGTTCGTCAGGGTAACGGTGATGCGATAGGAGCACGTGCCGTCGCCGTTCTTCACGCCCTGACCAATCTGAGTGTCGGCGTTCAGATACCAGTCGAGCTTGGAGAAGCTCAGGTTGTTAAAGTAAACGCCGGCAACAGGATCGGCACTCGGGTCATCCGGATCGGGCAGCGAAGCGTCAATGCCCGTCTCTTTGATGGCATTCTGCTCATCATCGTTTCTCATCCACGCGATCAGGCGGCCCTCTTCGGCACCGCGCTCAACGGCGCTGACAAGCTTCGTAACATCGACATCGCCGATACCGCCAAGGATCTTGTCGAAGGCAGCGCTGGCGACGGATGCAAAGATGCCGTCAGACTCCTCGACCGGATAGTTCCAGTACACATCGTGCATGAGGACCTTTGCGGCGTTGGTGCCGTCGACAACCGTTCCGTCGGGCAGTGACACGTTACCGACCAGGCCCAGCAGATACTGCAGGAACACCGGGTCGATACCGATGACGCCATCAACGTCCTGTCCATACTGGGACTTCCACAGCGCGGCGACACGCTGCGAGTTGCGGGGCCAATCAGGCGAATAGGTATTGCCCGAGTTGTACAGGTTACTGTGGTTGCCGAACAGCGCCTCATCCTCTTCGTCGACGCTCTCGACTGCCTCATCCTCGCTGAGTCCAATGCGGGGAACAAACTCGCCAATCGACATCTGGCCGTCAGTGACCGAAATCAGGCCCTGCGAACCGCCAAAGCCGCCGCAAGCACGAATCTCGACGTTGTTCATGGCGTACATAAGGTAGTTGCGCGTCTGGCCGTTGGCGCCAAGCATCTGGGGAAGGACGGGGGCGACCTTCTCCGCCGCGTCAACCGCACCGTTGAGGGTGGCAAAGCCGTCCTTGGCCTTATCGACCAGCTCGGTCACCTGGGAAATATGAGTATCGCCAATGCCCTGGACCTTCTCGTTGGCGCTCTTGAACACCTTCGAGCTGCTGGAAAGCGAATCGGCGACCGCCTGCAGCGCGGACACGTTAATCATGCCGTCCTGGAACAGCTTGCCGGGCGTGGCCTGCGAAAGGTTGTCGGCCATGGGAACCAGCGCGTTGCTCGAGACATCGGACAGGGCGTCGATCATGGTGCGGGCTGCGTTGATGTCACTGCCATACACCGGGATAAACGATGCCGCCGTCCACAGCGGGCTCGAGGTCTCCGCCTTCATGCTGTCGCAGAGCTCATCGATCTTCTTCGCGTCGTCAGGCAGCGTCGAAAAATCGCCCGACGTGACCTTGTCCTTAAGGCCACCGACGATCTCGACAGCCTCCTTCGCTTCGCTCTTTACGGTCTTTGCCGAGTTAAGCAGCATAAAGCCGCTTGCGCCAAGCGCAACGAGAAGCACCGCGACTACAACGGCAATAATGGCGCCGGTGTGACGCTTTTTGCGCTCGCCCTTGCGATGGCGATGACGGACCAGACCGTCAGAGGTCGAACTCGGCGAAGCGTCGCCACCGTAGTTCAAGCCAAAATCGTAATAATCTTCCTTGGAACCCGAGCCCGCAAACTCGGCACCGCTATCATCCAGGCGGGCAAACGTGCCAGTCTCGGAGGCGCCGGTGTAAATCGTGCCAAGGTTACCCGTAAGCCCCGCGCCACCGGCAGAGGGAGTATTGTTGGCGGCCTTGTCGGCATTAACGTTGCCGGCGGCATTCGCGGCGTTGGCAGCACCTGCGTTGTTCGCGGGTACCGAAGGAGCCCCGCTCGGCTGCGACGTGGAGGTTGCACCGCCCGCAAAGACATTCCCTCTTGCACGGCCGGTCTTTTTTGCCTTTTGGGACTGCTCGTACAGAGCGGTAAACATCGCTGTCTCGCCCGGGGACACGCGCTTACCGGAACCGCCCTGTCCAGCGCCGCCCGGCGTGCCGGCCTTACCAGCCCCGTTCGGACGCGGCGGAACTGCAGGACGGCCGCTATCGCTGCCCTTAAAGTGATTACCAGCCATAAAGAAATCCTCGCAATTGAGTCGCAATGAAAAAGTCCATAACGTTACTAGTTTATGGCATTTTGAGCATCGACAGCTAAACTCCAGACACGGACATCAATTGGCGAAAATGCGGCACAACACCTTTTCCGTCTTGGCAGCGGCGCCAGCTACACCGTGAGGAACATCATCACGATGATCATGGCAAAGCCGATAAGGTCGGTCGGCAAAAACACCGTGCCCAGCATAACGGCGCTGGTGATGGTCGCCGAGACGGGCTCCACGGTTCCGATGAGACTCGCACGCACCGAGCCGATGTCCTTAACGCCCTGCATATAGAGCATGTAAGCAAAAAACGAGCCGATAACCACGAACACCGCGAGCGCCTCGACGCCGGCAGCGTCGAGTGCCGGCACATGCGCCCAGGGCTGCACGAAGACACATGAGATCACGCCCGCCGTGAGCATTGCCGAGCCCGTGACGATGGGGCTGCCGTATTCGGGCAGGATCTTGGCGGGAATCACCGCCATACACGCGGCGCTGACCGCACACATAAGACCTGCTGCCAGGCCAAGCGGCGAGATATTCAGGCTGGTGGGGTCGCCGCCGGTGGCGATTAAAAAGGTTCCACCCAGAGCCAGGCCAATGCCGATGACTTCGCGAGTACGCGGCATGCGGCGATCGATCACGCAGGTGTAGCCCATGATGATAACGAGCTGCAGGCACTGGAGCACCGTCGCGGTTCCGGCGTTCGTCAGGCGCACGGCCGAAAGATAGCAAAACTGGTTGAACAGCAGGCCAAAGGCGGTAAAGAGCAGCAGCTGCTTGCGATCGGCGGGTGTGGTCCAAAGCTTGACCAGGCGTGCGCGGTCGCGCGTGACAACCACAGCCATAAAGAGCAGGCCGGCGAGAATCTGACGCACGCTCATAAGCCACAGCGTATCGACATGGTAGGTATCGAACAAAAAACTCGCGCTGGTGCCCGAGAAGCCCCAAAACGAACCGCCCACCAGCGTAGCCAAGACGCCCGTGATCATCTTGCGCGTCGAAGCGCTGTTCAGGCGGTCGCGCCATGCGCGACGGGTGTTGCGGCTGAGCTCGTCGGTGCCCTCGGGCACATCAATGTTCGATATATCGGTCATCGGCACCGAAGCCCCTGCGCCTTCGACCTGCTCGACACACTCTTTGCTCATTCCACTCCCCCGAAACAGCCTGGAAACAATTCGGCTTACCTTACCACGGCGAAGTCACCAGCTGGAGGCTTGTCCGCTTATCGGTAGGACAATTCCGCAGGCGTCTTTCCATAGCTCGATACCGCAATGGCCTTGCATTATGCGACAGCCAAATCGCGGCAGCAGGCTCTTTTGAAATGGATGCGACAAAGCCCCCGAATTCCACAATGTAAGCGATTTTTAAAAATGTTCTTGCCACCGAGTTCAGGCTCCGTTATATTATCCCTTGCGCGCTTGCGCACCCTTGATCGGGCGTTTAGCTCAGGGGGAGAGCGCTTCCCTGACACGGAAGAGGTCAGAAGTTCAAATCTTCTAACGCCCACCAAATGTTCGCAGCTCAGAGGCTATGTCCTCTGGGCTGTTTTGTTTTATGTCGCCAAATCAGCTGGCAGCTCCAACCGCCCAAGCAACCACCCTGCCCATACACAAAACCGCGTCAGCGACCCAAGTGCCTATCCCGGCTGACTCCGCAGTCAATCAAAACCGCCCCAATAGTCACCGAGGCCGAGACCAACACATCTCGAACCCATCCAAGCCGCAACTTCTCAGCAAAACGCCGCGATGTCTGCGTCCTGCGGTATCCTTGAGCCACTTGCACCTGCAGCACCAAGGAGCCGCCATGCGCACCGAGCTCGATGTCCCCTTTTCGCACAAAGAAGAAGCCAAGGCGCTGGGCGCCAAATGGGACCGGACCAAGAAGATCTGGTA